>JBAZOF010000010.1:0-26967 GCA_041648855.1 Sulfuritalea sp.
AGCCATTAGTCTTCCTCCCCTTCATGGACGCCATATTCGTGGTCCAGGTTGTTCATGTAGTGGGCGTAATACCAGATGATCGCGACGTAAATGATCAACGAGCCCTGCGCCGACATGTAGAAGCCCAATGGGCCGAGGAAAGTGATGCTGTTGAGTTCGCGGGCAAACCAGCCCATGACGAACGTGGCCACGAACCAGAGGACAAGCAGGATGGTGCTTATCTTCAGGTTGATGTTCCAGTACTGCTTGTGCTTCTCAGTGAGTTGCATCTAGCACTCCTCCTTTTTGGCTTTGCGGCGAACCGGAACAGTTCGCCGTTCCTGAGACGCGCCCCGGGATTCCCCTTGTGTCGCGCGCCTACCGTATCCCCGGAGCAGTACGAACGTCATAGATCGACGCCAAGTGCCCCAAGATGCCGCCATTGTTGTCCGGAAATCCTGACGGGAAGCTTACAGATTGCCTTACAGGCCGATCGGGAAACTTCCCGAAACCGGCCTGCTCTGGCTCGGCGGACTGTCTGCGGCCTCCCAGTGGCGAGGGAAACTGACCCGGAACAGGCTGCCGCGGCCGTTGCTGCCGGGCAGCAAATCTATCCTGGCCTGATGCAGATCGGCGATCTCGGCGGCAATCGGCAGGCCCAGTCCGCTGCCTTCCGCGTCGGTGCCGAGCACCCGGTAAAAGCGCTCGAAGATGTGTGCGTGCTCTTCGAAGGGAATGCCGATGCCGTCGTCCTCCACCTCCAGCACGGCCAGGCGGCCGGCACGGGTGCGCGCCGTGACATGGCCCCCCCGGGGGGTGTACTTGATCGCGTTGTCCACCAGATTGTTGAGCAATTCCCTGAGAAGCAACGGCACGCCGTTGATCACCAGGCTGCGGCCGCTCTCCTCGAAGCCGAGGTCAATCTGCTTGGCCATGGCGCGCACCACCCATTCCTCGGTCACGCTGCGCACCAGGGCATCGAGATCCAGCGGCACCACGCTGTGCAGCTTTTCGTGGCTGGCCTCGGCACGGGCCAGCATCAGCAACTGGTTGATCAGGTGCGAAGCACGGTCGGTACTCTCGGCGATCAGTTGCAGCGCATGCCGCATCTGCGCCGGATCGGATTCCGAGAGTGCGATTTCGGTCTGAGTCTTGAGCCCGGTCAGCGGCGTGCGCATCTGGTGCGCTGCCTGGGCGATGAAGCGCTGCTGCGCCTGCAGGTTCTCTTCCAGCCGCCCCATCATCTGGTTGAAGGCGAATACCAGCGGGCGCACTTCGTCCGGAACGCGCCTCACCGGTATCGGCGACAAATCCGACGGACGGCGGCGATGAATGCGTTCCTGCAGCAGGCGCAGGGGCGCGATGCCGCGCATCAGCCCCATATAGACAAGGATCACCGCCAAAGGAATGATGGCGAATTGCGGCAGCAGGACGCCGGAAATGATGCTGGCAGACAGTGCCTCGCGCTTTTTCAGGGTTTCGGCCACCTGCACCACGGCAGGCGGCAGCCCGCTCCTGACCGGAATGAACGCGTAGGCGATGCGCACATTGTCGGCTTCGATGCGCTCGTCGCGGAACAGCACCTGGCCGGCGTCCGGCTTTGCCGGCAGCGTCGGCCACGGAATTTCGCGGTCGCCCTGAATCAGGTTGCTGGTGGGGCCGATCACCTGATAGTAGAGCGTGTCGATATCGTCCGCACGCAGCAGCATGCGGGTGGGCGCCGGCAGGTTGACCGTGACCCGGCCACCCTCGATCTTGACCAGGCGCACGATGGCCCTGACGTTGTCGGCCAAGGCCTGATCGTAGGGCTGGTTGGCGATATAGGCTGCAACGTGATTGGTGGCGGCAATCGAAACCGGCCACAGCAGGAGCAGCGGCGCCAGCATCCAGTCGAGAATCTCGCCGAACAGCGAATTCGGATACTCGTAATTTACGAAGGGATTGCTGCTCTTCGGGCCTGCCGCTGCGGCCGATTTTTCGGCCCCTTGCGGGCCTGCGTTTTGCGACCCGGCGTCAGGCTTTGCCATCTGCAGGATCTGCCGGTTTCTCCAGGCAATAGCCGAGGCCGCGCACCGTCGTGATACGGGCGCCGCCGGGCTCGAGCTTCTTGCGCAGACGGTGGATATAGACCTCGATCGCGTTGTTGCTGACTTCTTCACCCCAGCTGCACAACTGGTCGACCAATTGTTCCTTGGCCACCAGGCGTCCGGCGCGCAGCAGCAGGATTTCGAGCAAGGCCAACTCGCGCGCCGACAGCTCGACGATCTCGCCATTAAGACGGGCAATGCGCTCCGACTGGTCGTAGGACAAGGCACCGACCTCGATCCTCGTCGGATTGCCAGTGCCACGCCGAGTGAGCGCCCGCACCCGGGCAAACAGTTCCGGCAGGGCGAAAGGTTTGGTCAGGTAGTCATCGGCGCCGGCATCGAGGCCGCGCACCCGGTCTTCGACGCCGTCCTGTGCCGTCAGCACCAGCACCGGCATCGTCAGCTTGCGCGCGCGCAGACGTTTGAGTACCTCGATCCCCGACATGCGCGGCAAGCCGAGATCCAGGACGAGCAGATCGTACTGCTGGGAAAGCAGCGCCGTGTCGGCGTCGGCACCGTTATTGACGTGATCGACTGCATAACCGGATTTGCGCAGAGCGGCGATCAGCCCCTGGGAAATGATGCGGTCGTCTTCTGCAAGCAATACTCTCATGGCGGCGTCGTGACTACGGAAGAACGGAGGATACCTCCAAACCCCCGCCCCGCTGGCGACGGATCACGCCTGTGGCAAACGGGCGCTGACGCCCGCCCAGAATTCGTCGGCCTTTTTCCTGCCCCCCATACCCTGGACGACATCGCGGCATTTCTCAAGCCTGGCTCGGAGTTCTTCGACATTCTTGCACTTCTCGACAAGGGCGGTCAGATCGTCTGCCCCCGGGCCCAGAACGGTCACCAGGGTACGGCAGGCAAAGCGCGAGGCCGATTGCAGGGAAACCTCGACCGCCGGAGCCGGAGCCGCTGAAGCTGCCGGTGCAGCCACTGCAGCTGCCGCAGCGGTGGCTGCAGGCGCGGCGGCCGCTGCGGGAGCTGCGGCCGCGGCCGCAGCTCCATTGACGATCTCGATATAGCCATCCGCCAGCAGGTTGTTGAGAATGCCTTCGCTGGTCGGGTGGGCGTTTTTCACCAACAGCTCGCGGCGAGTGCTCTTGTCGTCCACCATGATCAGCATGGTTCGCTCCCGCAGGCCGAGCTTGTTGGCGCGGGTCGCGATCTCGGCACGTCCCTTTTCCGTCTTGCGATAGATGCCTTCGGTGCCCATGGATACCCCCTTAGTAATACTGATTTCGGGGAAATGATAACGTGTCCCGTATCGGATCGGGTATTAGTTTTACAAATGAAATATCAAGTTGCCACGGATCAGAGAATTTTGTGCGCCGCCGCAAGCCGGGCCTGCATCCGGGCCATATTTCCGCGCAGGATAAAACAAAAAACCCGGCCATGGAGACCGGGTTTTAGTGGGGCATTCCCAGCAGGAAGGTGGGTAACGGGAGGAAACCTTGGTTTCCTCCTGTTCCTTCCACTGGATATGAAATCGACTGCGTCGATTACATATCCATGCCGCCCATACCGCCCATGCCGCCCATGCCGCCCATGCCCATGCCGCCACCGCCGGCCGGCTTGTCTTCGACCAGCTCGGCCACCATGCAATCGGTGGTCAGCATCAGGCCGGCAACGGAGGCCGCGTTTTGCAGCGCAGTGCGGGTGACCTTGGTCGGGTCCAGCACGCCCATCGCCACCATGTCGCCGTACTCGCCGGTCGCGGCGTTGTAGCCGAAGTTGCCCTTGCCTTCCAGCACCTTGTTGACCACCACGCTCGGCTCGTCGCCGGCATTCGCGGCGATTTCGCGCAGCGGCTGCTCGAGGGCGCGCAGCACGATCTTGATGCCGGCTTCCTGCTCGTGGTTGTCGCCCTTCAGCTTGATTGCAGCGCGGGCGCGCAGCAGAGCGACGCCGCCGCCAGCCACGATGCCTTCTTCAACGGCGGCACGCGTAGCGTGCAGCGCATCTTCGACGCGAGCCTTCTTTTCCTTCATTTCCATTTCGGTCGCGGCACCGACCTTGATCAGCGCAACACCGCCGGCCAGCTTGGCCACGCGCTCCTGCAGCTTTTCCTTGTCGTAGTCGCTGGTGGCTTCTTCGATCTGGGCGCGAATCTGGGTGACGCGGCCCTTGATCGTGTCCTCGGAACCGGCGCCGTCGATCAGCGTGGTGTTTTCCTTGGCGACTTCGACGCGCTTGGCCTGGCCCAGATCCTTCAGCGTGGCTTTTTCCAGCGTGAGGCCGACTTCCTCGGCGATCACCGTGCCGCCCGTCAGGATGGCGATGTCTTCCAGCATGGCCTTGCGACGATCGCCAAAGCCCGGCGCCTTGACGGCGACGGTCTTGAGGATGCCGCGGATGTTGTTCACCACCAGGGTGGCCAGCGCTTCGCCATCGACGTCTTCGGCGATGATCAGCAGCGGACGGCCGGCCTTGGCGACCTGTTCGAGTACGGGCAGCAGGTCGCGGATGTTGGAGATCTTCTTGTCGTGCAGCAGGACGAAGGGATTGTCCAGAATCGCGATTTGCTTGTCCGGATTGTTGATGAAGTAGGGCGACAGGTAGCCACGGTCGAACTGCATGCCTTCGACCACTTCGAGCTCGCTTTCCAGCGACTTGCCGTCTTCGACGGTGATCACGCCTTCCTTGCCGACCTTGTCCATCGCATCGGCGATGATCTTGCCGATGTCGGAGTCGGCGTTTGCCGAAATCGATCCGACCTGGGCGATTTCCTGGGTCGTGGTGCAGGGCTTCGAAATCTTCTTCAGTTCTTCGACGACGGCGATAACCGCCTTGTCGATGCCGCGCTTGAGGTCCATCGGGTTCATGCCGGCGGCAACGAACTTCATGCCTTCGCGGACGATCGACTGGGCCAGTACGGTGGCGGTGGTGGTGCCGTCACCGGCCACATCGGAGGTCTTGGAGGCGACTTCCTTGACCATCTGCGCGCCCATATTCTCGAACTTGTCCTTCAGTTCGATTTCCTTGGCGACGGAAACGCCGTCCTTGGTCACGGTCGGGGCGCCGAAGGAACGCTCCAGAACCACGTTGCGGCCCTTGGGGCCGAGGGTGACCTTGACGGCGTCGGCCAGGATGTTGACGCCATTAACCATGCGCTGACGCGCGGAATCGCCGAAGCGAACTTCTTTAGCTGCCATTGTCTATATCTCCTGTAATTCTGTAGTGATTAGAGCTCAACTACGCCCATGATGTCTTCTTCGCGCATGACCAGCAGCTCGTCGCCATCGACCTTGACGGTCTGGCCGGAGTACTTGCCGAATAGCACGCGGTCACCAACCTTGAGCGACATGGGACGGACCTTGCCGTCGTCCTGGATCTTGCCGGAGCCGACGGACAGAACTTCACCCTGATCGGGCTTCTCGGCGGCGTTGTCGGGAATGACGATTCCGGAAGCGGTTTTCTTCTCTTCTTCGAGACGCTTGACGATAACGCGGTCGTGCAAAGGACGGATTTTCATGGGGTTGATCTCCTCTTAAACTGGGTTGTTACAGAAAAAAGCCGGTGCGGGCGGGCCGCAGGTCTGAGTCGGGCGAAGGGCAAACGATTAGCACTCATCGCAGACGAGTGCTAATAATAGTGCCTAAAGGCCCGTTCTTCAAGAGGAGCCTGAAAAAATGGATCAAACCAGCTGGTTATCGCGATAGTCGGCAATGGCCTGCTCGATTTCCTCGCGGGTATTCATCACGAAGGGACCGTACTGGACTACCGGCTCGCGCAAAGGCCGGGCCGCCAGCAGGAGAAAGCTGGCCGGACCATCGTCTGCGTGGATTTCCACCGATTCGCCGCTGGAGAGAACACCCGCGTCCTGCGCCGACAAACGAGGGGAATCGCCTTCCTGGCCGATCCTTACGCTACCCTCGTAGGCATAGAGGAAGGCGTTATGGCCGTCCGGCACGGCATGGGCGAAATTTCCGCCCGCGGGCAGACGCACGTCGAGGTAGAGCGCCTCGGTCGATAGACCCTGCACCGGCCCGGCGACCTCGCGGCCGTCCACGACGATGTTGCCGGCGATCACCCTGGCCTCGCCGCCGCCGGGCAGGACTGTCTGCGGAATCTCCTCGGGCCGGATGTCGCGATAGTGCGCCGGCTTCATCTTTTCCGCGGCCGGCAGGTTGATCCAGAGCTGGAAGCCGCGCATGCGGCCGCTTTCCTGCTGCGGCATTTCGGAATGGATGATGCCGCGCCCGGCCGTCATCCACTGTGCGCCGCCGGGAAGCAGATCGCCGCGATTGCCCAAGTGGTCTTCGTGCAGCATGTGGCCGTCGAGCATGTAGGTGACAGTCTCGAAGCCTCGATGCGGATGCGGCGGGAAGCCGGCGATGTAATCGTCTGGATCGTCCGACGAAAACTCGTCGAGCATCAGAAAGGGATCGACGCGCGTCGATGGCGACTGGCCCAAGCTGCGGCGCAGGCTGACGCCGGCGCCATCCGAGGTGGCGACGGAGCGAATGATTTGTTGCAGGCGGCGAATGGTCATGGCGACTCTCCTGATCAAGATGCTGCCAAGGTGGGCCCGGAAGGTTTAAATCGCAAGTATCATCGCAGCACTTCACTGTTGCAGAAAGAGTCGCAATGAGCTTTTTGATCCTCGGCCTGGTACTGTTTCTCGGCGCCCATTCGGTGCGCATCTATGCCGGCTGCTGGCGCGAAGCGCAGATTGCCCGGCTCGGTGAGATGCGCTGGAAGGGCGTGTACTCACTCTTGTCCGCCGTTGGCTTGGGGCTGATCATCTGGGGCTATGGCATGGCTCGCGTGGACTCGCCCATGCTGTGGCCGACGCCGCCCTGGACGCGGCATCTGGCGGCCCTGCTGACCCTGCCGGTATTCATTCTGCTGGTGGCGGCCTACCTGCCGGGCAGCCACATCAAGGCCGTCGTCGGCCACCCGATGGTGGCTGGCGTCAAGTTGTGGGCCGTGGCCCATTTGCTCGCCAACGGCAATCTCTCCGATGCGGCGCTGTTCGGTGCTTTCCTGATCTGGGCGGTGCTCGACTTCATTGCCGCCCGACGGCGCGACCGGCTGGCGGACCGCACTTATCCGGTACTCGGCTGGTCACGCGATGCGATGGCGATTGCGATCGGCCTCGTTGTCTGGGTGCTGTTCGCCTTTTATGGCCACGCGTGGCTGATCGGGGTGCGACCCTTCGGCGGCTAAGTCTTCCGAGCTTCGAAGGAGTCGCCGGTGGCGAAGAAAGTGCCGCCGGATAAATAGTCGATGCTGCGCTGCTGCTGGTCCGGAAAGTGCCAGCGACCATCGGAAAAAGCCGCCGGATCCGCCCAGGCCGCGACCACTTCGCCGAGGAACAGATCGTAGGCTTGCTGGATGTGCGGCTCGGGAATCACGCGGCATTCGAGCCAGGCCAGGCAACCCTCGATCAGCGGTGCGCCGACGATTGCCGCCGGCGTATTACCAACGCCGACTATTGAAAACTTGTCGGCCTCCCGCCCTGACTTCGTGCCGACCGCCAGCGTCAGCGCCGCCTGCAGCCGCGACGGCACATTGAGCGCGAACGCGCCCGAAGCCTCGACCAGTTCGCGCGTCAGGGTGGATTTGTCGATCACCACCGCCACCTTGGGCGGATCGAAATCGAGCGCCATGTTCCAGGCCGCCGCCATCACGTTGCGTCTCTCGCCGTGGGCGCTGGAAACGAGGACCGTCGGCCCGTGGTTGAGCAGCCGATAGGCCTTGGGCAGCGGCACTGCAATTCGTGCGTTCATGCGACATGCTCCGCCGCCGCGCGCTTTGCGGCAAAGTCGACGAACCACTGCAAGCTGCCGGGATTGGCCATCGCGTCGGGATTGGCGATCTTGTCGAGGGCGTGGCCAAGCAGCAGCTTCTTGACCGGCAGTTCCATCTTCTTGCCCGACAGCGTGCGCGGAATCTCGGCCACCTGGAAAATCTCGTTCGGCACATGCCGTGGCGACAGTGCCGCCTTGATCCGCTCGCGCAGCGTGGCTTCGAGTTGCGGCGTCAGTTCATGGCCAGGGCGCAGGACGACGAACAGCGGCATGTACGATTCGCGGCCGAGGAACTCGAGATCGACTACCAGGCTGTCGAGTATTTCGGGCAATTCCTCGACAGCGCGATACAGTTCGCTGGTGCCCATGCGGATGCCGTGGCGGTTGATGGTCGCATCGGAACGGCCGTAGATGATGGCGCCGCCGCGCGGCGTGATGCGCAGCCAGTCGCCGTGGCGCCAGATGCCGGGATACATGTCGAAGTAGCTCTCGCGGTAACGGCGGTCTTCAGGATCGTTCCAGAATTTGAGCGGCATCGAGGGCATCGGCGCGCTGCACACCAGTTCGCCGACTTCGTCGATAAGGGCGCGGCCGGCTTCGTCGAAGGCTTCCACTTTCGCGCCGAGGCAGCGGCATTGCATCTCCCCCAGATACACCGGCAGCGTCGGCACGCCGCCGACGAAGCAGCCGGCGAAATCGGTGCCGCCGGAAATCGGGTTGATCCAGATGTCCCGCCGCACGTGCTCGTAAATCCACTGGTAGCCCTCGGCCGGCAGCGGCGAGCCGGTGGAGCCGACGGCGCGCAAGGCAGACAGATCGGCGACCTGATTCGGCTCGACATGGGCCTTCAGGCAGGACAGGAAGAAGGCCGCGCCGGCGCCGAAGAAGCTCACGCGGGTTTCGCCGACGAAGCGCCACAGGGCATTCCAGTCGGGCCAGCCCGGGTTGCCGTCGTAGATGCAGATGGTGCTGCCCATCAGCAGGCCCATGAGCTGGCAGTTCCACATGATCCAGCCGCTGCTCGAATACCAGTGGAAGCGGTCTTCGGGGCCGAGATCGAGATGAAAGGCGCCGAGCTTGACCTGCTCGACGACGATGCCGCCGTGCGAATGCACGATGGGCTTGGGCAGGCCCGTGGTGCCCGAGGAATACACCACCCAGAGCGGATGGTCGAAGGGAACGTCCTCGACCTCCACGGCTGCATCGCCGGCAATCGCGGCGGCCCAGGTCGTGCAGTGGGTGAATTCCGCAGCATCGGCCTGCGGGCCCAGGCAGGGCAGCAGCACCATGTGATCGATGCTGGGCAGTTCGGCCAGCAACTCATGGATCAGTTCGCGACGGTCGTGCGGCTTGCCGCCATAGCGGTAGCCATCGGCCGCGATCAGCACCTTAGGTGCGATCTGGCGGAAACGGTCGAGCACGGCGATGCGCCCCATGTCGGGCGAGCAGACCGACCAGATGGCACCGCCGCTGGCGACCGAGAGGAAGGCCACGATGGTTTCGGGAACGTTGGGCAGATAGGCCGCCACGCGGTCGCCGCGCCTGACGCCCATGCCGCGCAATGTCGCGGCCAGCGCAGCGACCTGACGCTGCAGTTCGGACCAGCTCAGATCGCGATCGTCACCGGCCTCGTTGCGCGACACGACAGCCGGGCGATCTGCCGTGGCATGGCGAAAGATCTGGTCGACGTAGTTCATCGTCACCCCGGGAAACCATTGCGCGCCGGGCATCCGCGCATCGGCCAGGGCCCGCGTGCGCGGCGTCGCGGAGGGAATCGCGAAGTAATCCCAAACGGCACCCCAGAAACCTTCGAGATCCTCCACCGACCAGCGCCACAGCGCATCGTAGTCGGCGAATTGCATGCCGCGCTCGGCCGCCAGCCAGTCGGTGAATGCGGTGATTTTCGCCGCACGTATCGCCGCGGCCGATGGCTGCCACGCCGGTTGCACGGCGTTTGCCGGATTTCCCATGCCTGATCTTCTCCTCGTTCTTTCGGCCGATTCTATAAGATGTGAACATGCGGAACGTATTCCTCTCCCTGCTCTTCCTGTGGACGCTGCAGGCAGGCGCAAATGATCTGCCGGCCCCGGTGGCGCAGGCGCTCAAGGGCGCCGGCATTCCCGTGGCGGCGACCGCCGTCTGGGTCAGGGAGGTGGATGCAAACCGGCCGCTCGTCGCGGTCAATCCGCGTGCCGCGATGAATCCGGCATCGACCATGAAGCTGGTCACCACCTACGCCGCCCTCGACCTGCTGGGACCGGCCTATGTCTGGAAAACCGAGGCCTTCGCCAGCGGGGCGCTGAGCGATGGCGTGCTGAGCGGCGACCTGCACCTGAAGGGCGGCGGCGACCCCAAGCTGACCTACGACCAGTTCGAGCGCCTGCTGCGGCAGATACGCGCCCGCGGCATCAGGGAGATTCGCGGCGACCTGGTACTCGATCGCAGCGCGTTTGCGATCAACGGCGCCGACCCCGGACGCTTCGATGCCCAGCCGATGCGTCCCTACAACGTCGCCCCCGATGCCTTGCTGGTCAACTTCAAGGCGGTCACGCTGCAGCTGATTCCCGATCCGGTGCAGAAGGCACTGACGGTCAGCATGGAACCGGCGCCGGTCAATCTCGACCTGATCAACAAGATCACGCTGGGCAACGGCAACGGTCACGGCAATGGCTGCGGCGACTGGCGGGAGCGGCTGCGTGCCGACACCTTCAGCCACGGCCTGACGACGAGGCTGGTGCTCACCGGCGTCTTCCCCCAAAGCTGCGGCGAACAGCGCTGGAACATCGCCGTGCAGGAACACCCGCAATTCGTGCTCGGCGTTTTCCAGCAACTCTGGGCGGAACTCGGCGGCGCACTGACGGGCGGCGTCCGCGAGGGCGCGGTGCCGGCCGATGCCCGTGCAATCGGCGTGCTGCCATCGCCGACTCTTGGCGAAGTGGTGCGCGATATCAACAAATTCTCCAACAACGTCATGGCGCGCCAGCTGTTTCTGACCCTCGGCATGGAGGCCGGACGCCGGCCCGCCAGCGCCGCCGACGCGGATGCGGCGATCCGCTCCTGGCTCGATTTACGCGGCCTCAACATGCCGGAACTGGTACTGGAAAACGGCTCGGGCCTGTCGCGCCGCGAGCGGATTACCGCGGAAGGCTTGGGGCGCCTGCTGCAGGCCGCCTGGCGCAGTTCGGTGATGCCCGAGCTGATGGCGTCCCTGCCGGTGACCGCAACCGACGGCACGATGAAGAAGCGCCTCAAGCAGAACGGCGTTGCCGGCCAGGCGCACATCAAGACCGGCTCGCTGGAAGGCGTGCGCAGCCTCGCCGGTTATGTACTGGACAAAGGGGGACGGCGCTGGATCGTGGTGTTCTTCGTCAATCACCCCAACGCCGGAGCGGCGCAGCCGGCGCAGGATGCCCTGCTGGACTGGGTTTACGAGCGGGGCGGAGCATGAAACGCGCCGCGCTGCTGGTCGCCGCCTTCGGCTACATGGTGCTGCTGATCGAAGCCATCCGCGCCGCCGTGGCCTGGTGGAAGGGCGAACTGACGCAACCGGGCTGGATCGACATCGCACTGATCGCCCTGCTGCCGGTGCTGGCGTGGATCTGGTGGCGCTACATTTCGCCCTTCGGCCGCCCCGACTGCCAGAAGTGCGCCCTGCCGCCCGAGCCCGGAAAGCACCCCTGAGCTGCAGCCGCCGGTGAAATCGAAGCCCCCGGAACCCTGTCCCTGCGGCCGTCCGCAGGCCTACACCGCATGTTGCGGCCGCTACCATGCCGGAAGCCCGGCACCTGATGCCGAGTCGCTGATGCGCTCGCGCTACAGCGCCTATGTGCTTGGACTGGAGGACTATCTGCTCGCCACCTGGCATGCGTCCACCCGCTCCGCCGCCCTGGACCTCGGCGCCGGACCGCCGGTGAAATGGCTGGGGCTGGAGGTCAAGGCGCAGACGGAAACGGCGGACAGCGCCACCGTCGAGTTCGTCGCCCGCTACCGCATCGGCGGGCGCGCGCAGCGGCTGCACGAAACGAGCCGCTTCCTGCGCGAGGATGGCCGCTGGTACTACGTGGATGGCGTGATCGATTGAGCAGTGCAACAACTTGTTGCAATTCGCGGTTGAACCAATCGGCGCCGGCCCCATCTATAAAAGCATACGAACAACCCGAACGACAGCGGAGATCAATATGCAGTCAGATGTCATCCTGAAATTCCTTGCCGATTCGCGCCGCTACCTCGACCGGTAGGTTCCAGTTTCCCCCGGCGGCTGGTTTCCTCCTCCTTCCAGTCGCCCGAAGGCCCCGCAAACACGGGGCCTTCACCCGTTAACGAGGACGTGACCCTGGACATCGCAATTCCAGCCATTGCATCCCAGCAACACAGGAGCCTCACATGACCCGCCGCGCCATGAGCCTTATGGACGTTCTCGTGCCCCCCGGAAACGACTGGTTGAAGGAGATTTCCCGCCGCAAGACCGATTTGCCGCCCGGGGTACATATCGTGCGCTTCGGCGACGGCGACGATGAATCGGCGATCGACGACGAGAGCACCGGCGCCAAGGCCCGGCGCAGGAAGTAGATCGCTGCCTGAGGATTCCGCTCCCGGCGCAAGGCCGGCAAGCGGAATCTGTCCGCAGTGCTCAGGGAGCCTTGCCGACGGCGCCCTGCACGGTGTAATTCAGCTGCTTGAGGTCGAAACCCTGCGTTGTCGTAGCCTTGAGCGCCTCTTCGAGCAGCTTTTTGTCGAGTTGCGGGGTCCGCGACAGGATCCAGAGGTATTTCCGGTTCGGATTGCCCACCACCGCCCAGCGATAGTCGGGATCGAGCCCGATCACCCAGTAATCCGAGCGAAAGGGCCAGAAGAAGGACACCTTGAGGCGCGCGTTGTTGCCGTCCGCCGCAGCCCAGGCCTTGCCTCGCGCCTCATCGAAGCCGCCGGCAGTACGGCAACGATTGGTGACCGACACCTCTCCGTCCGGCGTCAGCGCATATTCGGCGGTGGTGTCGCCAACGCAGTTGCGCTGGAAAAACATAGGGAAACTGGCGATCTCGTACCACTTGCCGACGTAGCGCGCGAGATCCACTGCCGCCACACTCGCCACCGGCGTCTCGGCACGAACCGACAGCGCCAGACAGGCGAGGCACGCGACGAAGATGCGGAGCAGGAAAAGACGAATCAAGGAGGCCCGATCAGAGCAGTTGTTCGATGTCGCCCGCCATGTCTTCGGGCTTGTGCGCCGACGCATAACGATCGACGACCTTGCCGTCGCGGTCGACCAGAAACTTGGTGAAGTTCCATTTGATGCCTTCCGTGCCCAGCACGCCGGGCGCACCCGCCTTGAGGAAGGCGAAGATCGGATGCGTATCCTCGCCATTCACATTCACTTTGGCGAACATCGGGAAAGTCACGTCATAGGTCAGGCTGCAGAACTCACCGATCGCGGCTTCGTCGCCCGGCTCCTGCGCGCCGAACTGGTTGCACGGAAAACCCAGCACCACCAGTCCGCGCTTTCCATACTTCTGCCACAGCGCTTCGAGCCCGGCGTACTGCGGCGTGAAGCCGCAGCCACTGGCCGTATTGACGATCAGCAGGACCTTGCCCTTGTAATCCTTCATCGACTGCTTGCTGCCGTCGAGGCGGCGGGCAGACAGCTTGTAGAGCGCGCTCATCATTTTTCCTGGTCGAGTTTTGCGGCGTAGCGCTTGAGGTCGGCAAGGCGCACGACTTCGAGCGCCGCGGCGGATGTCGATTCAAGCACCACCTGGGGCGCCTTGCCGGCCTCCAGGGCCTCCTGCCAGCGCGCGGAACAGAGGCACCAGCGATCCCCCGGCTTCACGCCGGGAAATTCGAACTCGGGATGCGGGGTGGATAGATCGTTGCCACGCGACTTCGAAAAGGCCAGAAACTCCGCGCTGGCGATGATGCAAACGCCATGGTTGCCGACGTCTTCCTCGGTCACCTGGCAATCGCCGGTGCGAAAGAATCCCGTCATCGGGTCAGTGCTGCACGGCTGCAGGATGCCGCCCAAAACATTCTTTGCCAGATCATGCATGTTGTTCTCCACCGCTTTGCGCGCCGGGGATTCCGCTTTATGTCCCGAAGGGACGGTATCCCCTTGCGGGACGCGGGCCGGCGTCTCTTGAGGATTATTGACCATCGGCAGCGCTGCATGGTTGCGGAACGCAAAAAAAAATGGCCCGCGAACGGGCCATTTTCCTTGCTGAGAGAATGGGCTTACAGACCGGCGTCGGCCCTCAGCGCCGCAGCCTTGTCCGTGTTCTCCCACGTAAACTCAGGCTCGTCACGCCCGAAGTGCCCGTAGGCGGCGGTCTTCTCGTAGATCGGACGCAGCAGGTCGAGCATCTGCACGATGCCCTTCGGCCGCAGGTCGAAGTGCTTCTTCACCAGTTCGGCGATGGTGGCGTCGGCGACCTTGCCGGTACCTTGCGTCGTAACCCAGACCGAGGTCGGCTCGGCGACGCCGATGGCGTAGGAAATCTGCACCAGGCACTTGCTCGCCAGGCCGGCGGCAACGATGTTTTTCGCCACGTAGCGCCCGGCATAGGCGGCGGAACGGTCGACCTTCGACGGGTCCTTGCCGGAGAATGCGCCGCCGCCGTGGGGGGCTGCACCGCCGTAGGTGTCGACGATGATCTTGCGCCCGGTGAGGCCGCAGTCGCCCTGCGGGCCGCCGACGACGAAGCGTCCGGTGGGGTTCACCAGATACTTGATCTCGCCCTTGATCAACTCTTTGGGCAGCATCGGCTTGATGATTTCCTCGATGACCGCTTCGCGGATCTGCGACAACTCGATGTCCGGCGCATGCTGGGTGGAGATGACGACGGTATCGATCGAGTGCGCCTTGCCGTCCCGGTACTTGATCGTGACCTGCGACTTGGCGTCCGGGCGCAGCCAGGGCAGGCGGCCGTCGCGGCGCAGCATGGCCTGGCGCTCGACCAGACGGTGCGAAAGATAGATCGGCAGCGGCATCAGCACCGGTGTCTCGTCGCAGGCGTAGCCGAACATCAGGCCCTGGTCGCCGGCGCCCTGGTTCAGGTTGTCGTCGTAGGCCTTGTTCACGCCCTGGGCGATGTCGGGGCTCTGCTTGTCGTAGGCCACCAGCACCGCGCAGCCCTTGTAGTCGATGCCGGATTCGGTGTTGTCGTAGCCGATGCGTTTCAGGACATTGCGCGCCACGCCGATGTAATCGACCACGGCGTTGGTGGTGATTTCGCCGGCGAGGACCACGAGACCGGTGTTGCACAGGGTTTCGGCCGCAACGCGGGAATGCGGATCCTGCGCGAGAATCGCGTCGAGGATGGCATCGGAAATCTGGTCGGCGACCTTGTCCGGGTGGCCTTCCGAAACCGATTCGGAAGTGAAGAAATAGTCTTGCGCCAGGTTTGCCATAGTGTTCTGCTCCACAAAAACAAAACGCCCCACAACATGGCGAGGCCAGCTATGGGGCGGAAGCAGGCGACGCTTTAGCGATATTTTTTTTCCGACCGCCGCTATTCCCGGGGGTCTTCTCCGCCTCGCAAGTTGTCTTTTTAACTCGGCGGAACAAGCGCTATTATAAATCAGCGCGTCGGGTGTGCAAAGCCCCGCGCCTTGTCCTGCAATGACCCTTCGATGAAGGTGGCCAGTTCGGCAACTGCAGCCCCGTCCATCGCCCGCATCTGTTGCAGCGCCTCGTTCAACGGCACGCGGCCGTAGAGCAGGCGGTAGGCCTCTTTCAGCGCCTTGATCTCGTCCTTGCCGAAACCATTGCGGCGCAGGCCGACGAGGTTCAGGCCGCGGGCGCGGCCCGGGTTGCCGTCGGTGATGCAGAAGGGCAGCGCGTCCTGCACGATCTTCGCCGAGAGGCCGATCATCGCGTTCCTGCCGATGCGGCAGAACTGGTGCACCGTGACGGCGGCCGAGATGAAGGCGCGGTCATGCACCACCACTTCGCCGGCGATGCCGGCCGTATTGGCCATCACGACGTAGTTGCCGACCGCGCAGTCGTGGGCGACATGGCTGTAGGCCATCAGGAAGCAGCCGTTGCCGAGCCGCGTCACGCTGCCATCGCGCGAGCCGCGGTGCACCGTGACGCCCTCGCGCAGCCAGTTGTCGTCGCCGATTTCGGTATAGGACAGGCAATCCGGCTTGAACTTGAAGTCCTGCGGATCGCCGCCGATCACCGCATGTTCGGCGATGCGGTTCCTGGCGCCCATGCGGGTGTGATGCTTGATCACAGCGTGGGCGGCGATCTCGCAATCGTCGCCGAGCACGACGTCCTCCTCGATCACTGCAAAGGGACCGATGCGAACCCCGGCGCCCAGCCTGGCATCCTTGGCGATAACGGCCGTGGGGTGGACGCTCATGCCATTGCCTGCCTAATCACCCCGGTAATGTGCCTGATCTGCTCTTCCTTCAGCATCGGCGAGATCGGCAGCGACAGGCAGCGCTGTGCGATGCGCTCGGTCACCGGCAGCGTGACCTGGCCGTGCGTCGCGGCGAACATTTCCTGTTTGTGCAGCGGCACCGGGTAATACACGGCGCAGGCAATTCTCGCGTCGGTCAGCACTTTCTGGATCGCGTCGCGACGGTCGGACAGAATCGTATATTGGTGATAGACGTGGCGGCCATGGCCGTCGGCGAACGGCGTCTCGACCAGGCCCGCCAGCTCATGGTTGTAAGAGTCGGCGATGGCGCGACGGCGATCGTTGAAATGGTCGAGGCGCTTCAGCTTCACGCGCAGGATTACGGCCTGGATTTCGTCGAGCCGCGAGTTGTAGCCCAGCACGTGGTGGTGGTAGCGCACCCGCGAACCGTGGCTGGCCAGCACACGCAGTTCGGCGGCGAGCTTGTCGTCGTCGGTGATCATCAGGCCGCCGTCGCCGAAGGCCGAAAGATTCTTCGACGGATAGAAGGAGGTGCAGCCGATGTCGCCATAGGCGCCCGACTTGCGTCCCGCGTAGTCGGCGCCGAAGGACTGCGCGGCATCCTCGATCAGCTTCAGCCCGTGCTTGTCGCACAGCGCCTTCAGCGGTTCCAGATGCACCGGCTGGCCGAACAGGTGCACCGGAACGATGGCCTTGGTACGCGGCGTGATGGCGGCCTCGACCTGGTTCAGGTCGAGGTTGAAGGTGCGCGGATCGATATCGACGAAGACAGGCTTGCCGCCGCACATGACCACCGTCGATGCGGTGGCGACGAAGGTAAAGGCCGTCGTGATGACCTCGTCGCCCGGGCCGAGGCCGATGGCGCGCAGGGCGATCAGCAGCGCGTCGGTGCCCGAGGCGCAGGAAATCGCGTGCTTGACGCCGGCATAGGCGGCGGCTTCGGCCTCGAAGGCCTTGACGTTGGGGCCGCCGATGTACTGGCAGGCGGCCAGCGCCTCGGCCACGGCGGGTTCGATTTCATCGCGCAGCAAGGCATATTCGGCCTTGAGATCGAGCATGGGAATGTTCATGGGCGTGGGCTTCAGGAAAGTAAATTCTGGCGAGCGGCGATCATGCGGTCGATCTCCAGCGCGATGGCCAGCGCGTCGCGGCCCTCGCGGCCGCTGACCACGGGCGGGGTACCGTCGCGCACGGCGGCGACGAAAGCGACGATTTCCGTCATCAGCGCATCGCCGGGCGGTTGCTGGATGGTCTCGGTGTCGATCGGTTCCTCATTTTTGTCACCTGCGTCGACAAGAGCGTCGCGCTTCCTGCTGATGCCGATGCGGCGGTCGCCGAAATCGACGGAAATGTATTCGTGGTGCTGGAACACGCGCAGCCGGCGCAGGCTGGCGGTCGAGGTGCGACTGGCGGTCAGGTTGGCGACGCAGCCGTTGGCGAATTCGATGCGCGCGTTGGCGATGTCGATGCCGTCGGTCAGCACCGAGACGCCCGAGGCGCGCAGATCGGCCACCGGGCTGCCGACCAGCGGCAGGATCAGGTCGAGGTCGTGGATCATCAGGTCGAGCACCACCGAAACATCGATGCCGCGCGCCTTGAACGGCGCCATGCGGTGGGCTTCGATGAACACCGGGCGCTTTATCTTGTCCTTCACCGCGAGCCAGGCCGGATTGAAGCGTTCGAGGTGGCCAACCTGCAGCACGAGTTTCTTCGCATCGGCCAGCGCAATCAGTTCGTCGGCCTGCGCCACGGTGACCGTGATCGGCTTTTCCGCCAGCACATGTACGCCGGCGGTCAGGCAATCGCGCGCCACGGCATGATGGGTTTCGGTGGTGCTGGCGACCGAGACCAGATCCACTTTGGGGCTGGCGCCGAGCAGTTCGCGGTAATCGGTGAAGGCCGCCACGCCCAGCTCTTTGGCCACGCGCTGCGCCGTTTCCGGATGCGCGTCGACCACGCCGACCAGTTCCACACCACTGAGGGCGGCATACTTCTGGGCATGAAAGCGGCCCAGGTAGCCGACGCCGATTACGGCAGCACGGAGCTTTTTGGTCATGACGGGGAAATCGGAAGAATGGTCTGTGGAACGAACAGTAGGCGATAATTCTACTTGCTTTGGCACCTTCCCATTCTTCGATGCCCTCCCTGTTCCCCGTCGTATTCAAAGTGCTGGCTAGATTGCCGCTGCCGCTACTGCACAACCTCGGCGCGCTCGCCGGCTGGCTGGCGTGGGTGCTGTCGGGCACCTACCGGCGCAATTTTTCCACCCATATTGAACAGGCCGGGATGACGCAGGCGAAGACGGCGGCGATCGCCGAGGCCGGCAAGGCGCTGCTGGAACTGCCGAAGATCTGGCTGCGGCCGCAGGACGAAGTCGTCGCGCGCGTGGCCAGGGTCTCGGGTTGGCAACTGGTCGAGGAGGCATGGTCGACCGGGCGCGGCATCCTGTTCCTGACGCCGCATCTGGGCTGCTTCGAGATCACCGCGCAGTACTATGCAGCGCGAAAGCCGATGACCGTGCTCTATCGCCGGCCCAAGCAGGACTGGCTGGCGCCGCTGATCGAGGAGGGGCGCGGCGCCAATCTCAAACTGGCCCCCGCCGACCTGTCCGGCGTACGGCGCCTGCTGAAGGCGCTGAAAAGCGGCGAGGCCGTCGGCATGCTGCCCGACCAGGTACCGGGCAAGGGCGAAGGCGCCTGGCTGCCCTTCTTCGGCCGCCCGGCCTACACCATGACCCTGGCGGCGCGGCTCGCCGAAACCGGAGCCACGGTACTGCTCGCCTATGCCGAGCGCCTGCATTACGGCGCCGGCTATCACCTCAAGCTGTTCCCTCTTTCAGCGCCGCTGGCAGGCGATCTCATGCAGCGCGCGGCGCAACTCAACCGCGAACTCGAAGCGCTGATTCGCCAGTGCCCCGAGCAGTATCTGTGGGGCTACAACCGTTACAAGGTACCCGCCGGAGCTGAGCCACCACCATGACGAGGATTGTTCTCGCCATGATGTGGCTGTTGCACTGGCTGCCGCTGCCGCTGCTGGCCGCGCTCGGACGTGGACTCGGGCTGGCGCTCTATGCGCTGGTGAGCGAACGCCGTCACGTCACGCTGACCAATGTCGGTCTGTGCTTCCCGCGTCTGTCGCCTGCCGAAAAGTCGGCGCTGGCGCGACGCCACTTCATGGCCTTCGGCCGCAGCTTCCTTGAGCTCGGCCTCTGGTGGTGGGCGTCGCCGGCGCGCATGCGACGCCTGGTGCGACTCGAAGGCGGCGAGAAGCTGGCCGCCTTCAAGGGCAAACCGGTGATCCTGCTGGTGCCGCATTTCGTCGGCATCGACGCCGGTGGCATGCGCCTGGCTCTGGAGCTGGAGCGGGGACTGGTGGCGATGTACACCCACCAGAAGAATCGCGTCTTCGAAGCGGCGATGAACGATGGCCGCCGGCGCTTCGGCAACTTCGAAATGGTTTCGCGCCAGGAAGGCACGCGCAAGGCACTCAAGGCGGTGAAGGCCGGCCGCGTTTTCCACTACTCGCCGGACATGGATTACGGTCCGAAGGAATCGGTCTTCGTGCCCTTCTTCGGCGTGCCGACCGCCACCATCACCGGCCTCGCCCGGTTGGCCCGGCTGACCGGCGCGACGGTGATCCCGCTGGTGACGCGCATGGAGAGCGGCGGTTACGTCGCGACCGTCGGCGAACCATGGGCGGACTTTCCCGGATCCGACGAGACGGCGGATGCGCGGCGCCTGAATGCCTTCATCGAGGCCGAAGTGCTGAAGTCGCCCGAGCAGTACTACTGGCTGCACAAACGCTTCAAGACGCGGCCGCCGGGCGAAAAAGGGCTTTATTGACCCCTCAATTGCCGAAAGTCGGCGCTGGCGCTACGGCGTATCCTTGAGTTATGAAAATCCGTTTCACCAAAATGCACGGCCTCGGCAATGATTTCGTCGTGCTCGACGCGATCAACCAGAATTTCGTGCCGACGCCGACGCAGGCGCGCTTCCTCGCTGACCGCCATTTCGGCATCGGCTGCGACCAGATCCTGGTGGTCGAGCGCACCGCCACGCCCGGCGTCGATTTCCGCTATCGCATTTTCAACGCCGACGGCGGCGAGGTGGAACAGTGCGGCAACGGCGCGCGCTGCTTCGTGCGCTTCGTGCATGAGCAGGGGCTGACGGACAAGCGCGAGATCCGGGTCGAGACCAAATGCGGGGTGATCGCGCCGCGGCTCGAAAGCGACGGCCAGGTCACGGTGGACATGGGCGCGCCGCGCTTCCTCCCCGCCGAGATTCCCTTCGACAGCGAGACGGATGCCATCGTGCAGCCGCTCAGGGTGGACGGAGAGCAACTCGACATCAGCGTCGTCTCGATGGGCAACCCGCATGCCGTGCAGGTGGTGGCCGACGTCGATGCCGCGCCGGTCGCCCGGCTCGGCCCGCTGATCGAATCGCATCCGCGATTTCCGCGACGGGTCAATGCCGGCTTCATGCAGATCGTCGACCGCCACGCCATCCGTCTGCGCGTGTACGAGCGCGGCGCCGGCGAGACCCTGGCCTGCGGCACCGGCGCCTGCGCCGCCGTGGTCGCCGGCATCCGCCGCGGCCTGCTGGATTCTCCGGTGCGCGTCACGACGCGCGGCGGCGACCTGTCCATCGCCTGGGGCGGAACCGCGGGCAACGCAAGCTCGCCGGTCATGATGACCGGCCCGGCGACCACCGTCTTCAGCGCAGAAATCGAACTCCCGAGCAACCTGACATGAGACCCGACATGAAATCCGAAGACATCGCCCACTACCTCCAGGATCACCCGGAATTCTTCGACCAGCACGCCGAGATGCTGGCCCTGATCACCCTGTCCGATCCGCACAGCGGCAGGGCCGTCTCGATCACCGAAAGGCAGCTGTTCAACCTGCGCGACAAGGTGCGCGCGCTCGAGGCCAAGCTGGTCGAACTGATCGGCTTCGGCGAAGAGAACGATGCCATTTCGGAAAAAGTGCATGGGCTCGCCGTTGCGCTGGTCGCGGCCACCGATCGGGCGGGCGTGGTGCGCGCGCTGTATTCGCATCTGGGCGGAGCCTTCGCCGTGCCGCACGTCGCGCTGCGACTGTGGGGCGCCGGACAGGGCGACGGCCACGAATTCGATGCGGTCAACGATGCGGTCAAGGCCTTCGCGTCCGGCCTGCAGCGGCCATACTGCGGCACCGTAACCGGGCAGGAATCGCTGGCCTGGTTCGGCGACGCCGCGGCCGGTCTGCAGTCGATGACGCAACTGCCGCTGCGCGAATCCGGCGGCGCCTGCTTCGGCCTGCTGGTGATGGCGAGCGAGGACCCGCAGCGCTTCCACGCGGAACTCGGCACCCTGTATCTGGAACGCATCGCCGAGATGGCGTCGGCGGCCCTGCTGAGAGTGTCCGTCTAGCGTCATGGATGCCTCGGTCGAGAGTTTTCTTGCCGAGCTCGAAATACAGCGCCGCGCCAGCCCCCACACGCTCGACGCCTACCGCCGCGATCTGGCGCGCCTGACTGCTCTGGCGGCCGGCACCGACCTGGCGGCACTGAAGCCCGTGCAACTGCGCCGCGGCCTGATGCAACTTCACGCACAGGAGCTCGCGCCGCGTTCCATCGCCCGCACGCTGTCGGCCTGGCGCAGCTATTACGCGTGGCTCGCGCGGCGCGGCGTGATCGCTCTGAATCCGGCCGACGGCCTGCGTGCGCCGAAGCGTGCGCGCACCCTGCCCAAGGCGCTGGGCATCGATCAGGCGGCCGCCTTGCTCGACGGTGCGGCAGCGAATCAGGCCACGGGTTTGGCCAACGATCCGCTGCACGTGCGCGACGCGGCGATGTTTGAACTCTTGTATTCCTCTGGCCTACGCCTGGCCGAACTGGTGAGCCTCGACTGGCCCGGCGGACTCGACCTGGCGGGCGGCGAAGTCACCGTCACCGGCAAGCGGCGGAAGACCCGCACGGTGCCCGTCGGCGACCGGGCACGCACCGCGCTGGAAGCCTGGCTGGCGCTGCGTCCGCAATTTATCCGCGACGAGCAGCCCGCACTCTTCCTCGGCCGCAACGGCACGCGCCTGACGCCGCGGCAGGTGGAGAGCCGCCTCGCGCAGTGGGCGCAGCGCCAGGGCCTCGGCGTGCATGTGCATCCGCACATGCTGCGCCACTCCTTCGCCTCGCACGTGCTGCAGTCCTCCGGCGACCTGCGTGCCGTGCAGGAAATGCTCGGCCACGCCAGCATCGCGGCGACGCAGATTTATACCCACCTGGATTTCCAGCACCTGGCGAAAATCTACGACGCGGCACATCCACGCGCCAAGAAAGCCTGAAGAAATCCGGCGCGGCTAACCGCCGGACAGGGCCCGCACTCCGAGCAGCACCGCCATGCCGGCGATGAAGGGCAGCCACGGATTGCGCGACAGGATGGCAGCCGCAACGGCAGCGATGACGCCGGCCAGCTTGGGATTCAGCGGCACAAAATCGCCGCCGACCACCAGCACGTCCGGAACAACGATCGCCGCCAGCGCCGCGGCCGGCGCATAGCGCAGCGCGCGCAAGACCACCGAGGGCAGGCGCACGCGGCCGCCGAGGACGATGAAACTCGCCCGCGGCAAAGTGGTGGCGAGGCCGATCAGCACAAAGGTCAGCCACAGGCTTGCATCGGCGCTCATGCCGCTTCTTCCTTCCTGCTCCAGTGCTCTGCGGCAAAACCGGCGCCGATGCCGACTACGATGGCGACGATCAGCCCCAGGCGCAAGGGCATGCCGCGCAGAACCACCGCCGTCGCGCCGCTGCTGATCGCGGCAACCAGCATCGGCCGCTGTTTCGCCAGCGGGATCAGCAGCACCAGCAGGGCGATGGTGGCCATGAATTCCAGCGACCAGTGCTTCGGAATCGACCCGGCGGCGAACACCCCGATCAGGGCGAAGACCTGCCACAGCAACCAGGACCAGAGCGAGGGCGCCAGGTAGTAGCCGAGCCGCCAGCGCGGGTCATCGACCTTGAGCATCTTCTCGAAGCAGCAGGCGAAGACGCCATCGGTCAGCAGATGTCCCGAGTACCAGCGCAGCGGTGCGCCGATACCGCGAAAGCCCTGGGCGATGGCGGCACTGAAAATGACGAAGCGCAGGTTCAGCGCCAGCGCCGTGACCACGATCAGCCACAAGGGTACGCCGGCCACGATCAGCGGCAGCGTGCCGAGCTGGGCGGTGCCGGCGAAGACGATCAGATTCATGCCCATGGCCTGAAGCGGCGTGAAGCCGGCGCTGATCATGGCCATGCCCATGACCAGCGCCCATGGAATCAGGCCGACGGACATGGGCAGGAAGCTGAGGAAGCCCTCGCGGGCGCCCAGGCGGAACGACGAAGCGGACATGTTGGGGAATCGGTATCGAGTCCCTGCATTGTATGAAGATTCGTCGCCGTCCCGCCATCGCCGACTTTCGGCCATGGCGCTTTCGGCGCATCGCCGGCCCGGCGGTCAGGCGTGCGGCAGGTGGCCGGCTGCGAGCGCCAGGCGATAGATGCGCAGCGCGACCTGGGCGTCGTCGGCGGCGTACAGCATCTGGCGCTCGGTCAGGCGCGGATTGGCCCAGTTGGAGGTGGTGGTGCGTTTGGATTTCTGCATGCGCCGGCCGAGGTATCTGGCGACGGCGGTCTTCGCCCCCAGGGTCTGCCGCGGCTTGTCGGTGGGAAGCGCGCGCGAAAGGTCGAGCACATGTTGCGCCTCGATGCCGAGGCGCGCGCGCAACTGCGCAAGATCGCTGCCGAGGCCGAAACCCACTTTCAGAATCCGCCGCGATTCGAGGACCTCGCGCAGGCGGTGGTGATCCGTCTGGTGCCTGACCGGGAACAGGTAAACGCGGTCTGCCGTTGCCAGCTGGATCAGATGCGGCCCGCTGGAAACCTCGCCCTTGGCGAAGGTCGGCTTCGCCTCGGTGTCGAAGCCGAGAACGGTTTCCTCCAGCAGCGCGCGGTAGGCGTCATGCGCAGACGCCGGCGAGTCGACCAGCACGATGTCGGCGATCGTCACGCCCTCGTAGAGCGGCAGTTCCGGTTCGTCTGCGGCGGGTGGATGGATGGATTCAGGGAGCATGGTCGCAAGTCGGTCTACAATTGGCATACTTTACCGCTTGAGTCCCTTCGCATGGCTGAAACCGCATTCTGCTATCACTGCCGTCAGCATCACCCGAAATCGGAGATGCGCCAGATCGAAACCAAGGCCGGCAAGCGCTGGCGCTGCATTCGCAGCATCGAGGCCACCCGCCAGGGGCAGGCCGCGCGCGAAGCCTACGGCCGGCAGGTGTCCGAGATGAACAAGTCCGAAGCGCAAAGCCGGGCACGACTCAGCAAGCCGATCGTCACGCCCACCTGACGACTGCCGCTCATGCGCCGCGGGCTTGCCGTTCTCCTGCTTGCAGCACTCGCGGCCTGCGCGCCGCTGCCGCCGGGCCAGGGGCGCGGAGCACTCTGGCAACCCTCACCGAACTTCGACCAGCGCCGGCCCAATTTCGTCGTCCTGCACCAGACCACCAACGACAACGCAGCAACCGCCTTGGCGACGCTGACCGATCCGCACCGCAAGGTCAGCGCCCACTACCTGGTCGGGCGCGACGGCGCGGTCGTGCAACTGGTCGACGAAGCCTCGCGCGCCTGGCATGCGGGCGAATCCTGGTGGGGCGGTCTGACCGACCTCAATTCCGCCTCGATCGGCATCGAGCTCGACAACACCGGCGACGAAGCCTTCGCCGAAGCGCAAATCGTCGCCCTGCTCGCCTTGCTCGACGAGTTGCGTACGCGCTACTTCATTCCGGCGGCAAATTATCTGGCGCATGGCGATGTCGCTCCGGCGCGCAAGGTCGATCCGAGCCGCCTGTTCCCCTGGCAGCGGCTGGCGCAACAGGACTTCGGCCTCTGGTGCGAAACGCCGCCGCCTGCCGCCCCGGCCGGCTTCGATGCGATGCTGGGCCTGCAGGCGCTGGGCTATGACATCGCCGCCCCGGCCGCGGCGCGCGCGGCCTTCCGCCGCCATTTCGCGGGCAGCGATGCCGACACCGAGCTGGCACCCGACGAGCAGGCCTTGTTGCACTGCCTGCTGCAGAAGAAGCTGCTGCGCCAGCCGCGCACCCAAGCGACGCCCCCGAGCCCGGAGTAAGCCTTGATGAAGACGCGCTACGACGAGACACCCGTCTACGTCACCAAGGACGGGTCCGAGATTCGGGAACTGATGCATCCCTCGCTGCATGGCAATCGCCTGCAGAGCCTGGCCGAGGCCACCGTGGCGCCGGGAGCGCGCACCCACCTGCATCGCCATGCAGTGACCGAGGAGCTGTATCACGTCAGCGCCGGCAGCGGCATCATGACCCTGGGCGACGCCTGCTTCAAAGTCGGCGCTGGCGACACGGTGTTGATCCCGCCCGGCACGCCGCACCGGATCGAAGCCACCGGCACGGAGCCGCTGCGTATCCTCTGTTGCTGCAGTCCGCCCTATTCGCACGAGGACACCGAACTGCTGGAGGGCACCTGATGGCAGGCAATCTGTTTGCCGACCTGCCCAAGCTGCCCATGACACCCGAAGCGGCCGAGCGCCTGGAAACCCTGCTGGCCCGACCCGGCCTGCGCATCGAACGCATCGTTTCAACCGGCCAGGCGAGTCCGCCCGGATTCTGGTACGACCAGACCGATGCCGAATGGGTATTGCTGGTGAGCGGTGAAGCCCGGTTGCGCTTCGAGGATGAGACCGAAGCTCGCCATCTGCACCCGGGCGACTGGCTGCAGATCGATCCGCACCGGCGTCATCGCGTCGAATCGACCGCGGCCGATGCGCCGACGGTCTGGCTGGCAATTCACTTCGCGGAATAGCTCAGGCGCCGAATTTGCGCGCCAGCAGCCGGCGCAGCCAGGCCTTGCGACCTTCCTCGAACACCCACATCAGCGCGGCGCCGGCCAGCGCCAGCAGCCAGACCTCGCCGCCGATCGCTGCGGTGCCGAACAGCCAGTTGCCGGCCGGGGTGTAGATGATGAACAGGATCACGCCCAGTTCTGCTGCGAGCCCCATCAAGATGTAGCGATTGTCGAAGAGTCCGACGGAGAGCGAGGACTTGAACGGGTGGCGGCACAGGATCACATTCATCATCTGCATCACCACGATGGTCGCCAGGCAGGCCGAGGTCGCCTGCAGATACAGCGGATCGGCCCGGTCGAGGCTGACGCCGTAAGTCCAGCCGGCCGCATTGAGCACGACGAAGAATACGGCCATCGCCGCGGCCGCTTCCAGCACGCCGAGAAACAGGTAGGCGCGGACCAGCAGGCCCCATGACAACAGGCGCTCGTTGCGCGCCCTGGGCGGCCGCTGCATCACGGCGGGATCGGGCTTCTCGGCACCCAGCGCGAGTGCCGGCAGCATGTCGGTGCCGAGGTCGACGGCGAGGATCTGGATGATGGTCAGCGGCAGCGGAATGCGGAACAGCACGAAGGCGAGGTAGGGCACCATTTCCGGAATGTTCGAACTCAGGATGTAGGTGAGGAACTTGCGGAGATTGTCGAACACCGCGCGCCCCTCCTCGATTGCCGCGACGATGCTGGCGAAGTTGTCGTCGAGCAGGATCAGGTCGGCGGCCTCCTTGGCCACGTCGGTGCCGGCAATGCCCATGGCGATGCCGATGTCGGCGGTCTTCAGCGCCGGCGCGTCGTTCACGCCGTCACCGGTGACGGCGACGATCTCGCCTTTCTTCTGCAAGGCCTGGACGATCAGCATTTTCTGCTCGGCGGCGAC
>JBAZOF010000011.1:0-26341 GCA_041648855.1 Sulfuritalea sp.
ATGTCGACCAGGGCGTGATAGCTGGTCAGTTCGCGCACGATGTCGATGACCTTGGTATTGCGCAGGTCCGGGCAGCCCTCCTTGAAGGTCAGGCCGAGAACGAGGATTCTGGAATCGACCACTTGCATCTTGCGCCTGGTCATGAGCTTGACGACTTCGTCCGCCACGTAGCCCGCCATGCTGTCGTTGATGCGCCGGCCGGCGAGGATGACTTCGGGGTGGTAGCCGATCTCCTGCGCCTTGTGGGTCAGGTAGTAGGGATCGACCCCGATGCAGTGGCCGCCGACAAGGCCGGGACGAAACGGCAGGAAGTTCCATTTGCTGCCGGCCGCCTCGAGGACTTCGAGCGTATCGATGCCGAGGCGATGGAATATCAGGGAGAGTTCGTTCATCAGGGCGATGTTGAGGTCGCGCTGAGTGTTTTCGATGACCTTGGCGGCTTCGGCAACCTTGATCGAGCTGGCCTTGTGGGTGCCTGCGGTGATGATGCTGCGATACAGCGCGTCGACGAAATCGGCGATCTCCGGCGTCGAGCCCGAGGTGACTTTCCTGATGCTCGGCAGCCTGTGCAGCTTGTCGCCGGGGTTGATGCGCTCGGGGCTGTAGCCGGCGTGGAAGTCGCGGTTGAATATTAGGTTGGAATGCTTTTCCAGCAAGGGAACGCAGACCTCTTCCGTTGCGCCGGGGTAGACCGTGGACTCGTAAATGACGATCGCGCCCGTGGGCATGACCTTGCCGACGGTTTCAGAAGCCTTCACCAACGGTGTCAGGTCTGGCCGCTGGGCGCTATCCACGGGGGTCGGCACGGTGACGATGAAGACGTTGCAGGATCGCAACTGCTCGGCATCGGCCGTGAAACTCAGGTACTTGGCCTCGGCCAGTTCGGCTGACTCGACTTCCCGGGTGCTGTCGCGACCGGCCTTGAGTTCATCGATGCGGCCTTGCTTGATGTCGAAGCCGACGACCGGGTATTTCTTGCCGAATTCAACGGCCAGCGGCAAACCTACGTAGCCGAGACCGATGATGGCGATGCGGGTGTCTTGGGATGGATTCATGCGGAATATTTTACAAGGATAGGCGCAGATTTGGCCGACTGAAGGCGACCCATGGGGCCACCAATTTGCACAACCTGACACACAAAGCTGCGAATCGAAGCCAGGGCTTGCCGCAACGTCGTCCCATCTTATGCCAGACTGGCTCGTCTCGATATTCCGCCGGGCTGGTTTCCGGGGCAGGCGGAGACGGGCGGAATGACAACATTTGACGGGGTGGCGGAACTTTGTCACAACATGATTCCCCAAAGACCGCATTTTTTTGGTAAAAAGCTAACTGCGTACGCAATCGCGTGGGTTCGTTGGGCGGCTACTCGACGCCGGTTCCAAAATACTTCGTGGGTGAATTTATGGATACCATCATGGACTGTCTGAAATCCGGTTACCGGTCATTTGTTTTTGCCCTGCTGGCCGTGTTTGCGCTGGTCGGTGCGTCTTCGGCCTGGGCCCAGGCGGGCTACGTGCACGAGATGTCGGGCAAGGTCACCATGACCAAACAGGGTGGCGCCTCGACTCCGGTCCGTGCCGGCGACGTCTTTCAGCCCGGCACCACCTTCGATACCGGCAAGGACGGCAAGGTGATCCTGAAGTTCCAGGACGGCCAGCTCGCGGCCCTGCAGCCGAACTCGGCGTTTCGCGTCGATCAGTATGCCTACAACCCCAAGAGCGTCGAAACCAGTTCGGCGGCGTTCAGCTTCCTCAAGGGCGGCCTGCGTTTTGTCTCCGGCCTGATCGGCGCCAACAACCCCAGGGGCATGAGGCTGGCGGCGGGCACGGCAACCATCGGCATCCGCGGTACCGACATCTCGCTTTTGGTTGAAAACAATCAGGTGGCAGCCGCTTCGGTGGTGCAGGGCGCGCTGACCATTGCCAGCAACCTAGGCACGGTGAACGTCAATCAAGGCCAGTTCGGCACCTCGACCTCCACCGCCGTGAGCCCGATCGCCAACGCCCCCGCAGCGGTACAGGCCTTCCTCAACGTCGCCGCAGCCATCAACATGCCGAACAACTTCCCGGTGGTGACGCAGAGGGCGGCAGAGGCATCGAAGGCAGTTTCCGATGCCAAGGTCGCGGCTGACAAGGCAGCAGCAGCAGCAGCAGCAGCGAAAGCGACGGCGGCTAGTGCCACCGCCACGGCGGCACAGAAAGCCCAGGCAGCAGCCGCTGCGGCTGCAGAGGCAGCCAAAGCGACGGCTGCGCAGGCAGCGGCGACTACGGCCCAGCAAACTGCCCTGCAAGCGACGCAGAATGCGATCGCTACTTTGGCGACGGCAGCAGCGGCCGTAAAACCAGCGGCACTGCCGACTCCGGCATCTGTTAACGTTGCGGAGGCCGTGGTCAAGGCAGCACAGGCGGCGCCGATGGCCAGCGTTGCTGCGATTCAATCGCTGGTGACCGCATCCCTTACGGCGACCACTGCGACGGTAGCTGCTGCCAACGCGGCGGTGACCAGTGCCAACACTGCGGCGGCGCAGGCGCAGACCGCGGCCACCCAGGCGGCGGCGGCGACCAACCCGCAGGCGGCGGCGGTTGCGGTGGCGGCAGCCCAAGCAGCAGCCAACGCGGCGAGCGCGCAGGCGATCTCTGCGGCGGCACAGACGGCGGTGACCATCGTGGCAACGACTACGGCGGCCACCGGTCCCGGTAGCCTGGCAGCGGCAGCGACAGCGGCTGCCAACGCCAATACGGCGGCGACCACGGCAGCGACAGCGGCAACCAACGCGGCGGCGGCAGCTACTACCGCCACGGCGGCAGGTGCAACCGCGGCGCAAATCGCGGCGGCCACGACTTCGGTTAACACCGAATTGGCGACGACGACGACGGCAACCGCCGACGCCGGTACTGCCGCAGCTGCTGTGGTGACCACCACCACCACGACCACCACGACCACCACGACGGAGCCGACTGTGACCCCGATCGTCCCGGAGCCGCTCCCGAATTGCGGCCCGAGCGGTTGCTGACGGAGTAGCGGCAAGAAAAGCCCGGCGCATTGCCGCCGGGCTTTTTTTCGTCCGCAGGAATCGTCCAATGATTGAAACAGATGCGGCCCAAGACGGGGCGGGGGCATGATGCGCAGGCTGTCGGTCCTGCTGATTGCCGCCCTCTGCGCGCTTTCCTTCCTTGCCGCGCGGCAGACTCTATCGGACTTTTACACCCACACTGCAGCGCTGGAAATCGAGACGTGGTCGCGCCCCGGCTTCAGGCGGGAGGAGGATGCGCTGCCGCAGGTCATCGAGCGGCTGGGGCGAGCCTTGGCGATCGCGCCGGACAATGCGTGGGCCCTCGAATTCATGGGCGCGATGCAATTCGAAACGGTTCGCGGCGCCACCGATCCGCAGGCTGCAGTGGCGGCGGTGCGCAAAAGCCGGGATAGTTTCCGCAGGGCCCTGCGGCAGCGGCCGACGGCTTCACAGACGTGGGTCAATCTGGCCCTGGCCAAACAGTCCTTGGGGGAACTCGATGGCGAGTTCTTTGCTGCCTTGGAGCAGTCGGCACGTTATGGGCCGTGGGAGCCGCCGGTCCTCGTGATCGGCCTACAACTTGGGCTGGGCGCCTGGGATCGGGCCAGCCCGGCGCAGCGCGAGGGAATTTTGCAGATGCGCGATCGTGCCGTGCAACGGGATGTCGCGTCGGTCAATCGCATCGCTCGGGATTATAACCGCCCCGAACTGACCTGCGATCCAAAGGCGCCGAAATCGGCCGATGGCAGTCCTTGTCCACGGCCCCCGTCATGAGCACCCGCCGCGAACGGCATGCCCCCATCGTGGCGTTTGTCGCCTACCTGCTGCTGATCCTGTGGCTGCCGCTGCCATTCGGCAGCAATCGACCAGTGGCTTGGGGCGTGGCTGAATTGTGGGTGTTTGCACTGTCCATCGCCTGGCTGGGCCAATATTTCCGTGGCAGGGTCGATCCAGGCTCTGTACTGAGGGGAGCATGGCCGGTCCTGCTGTGCCTCTCGCTTTGGCTGGCCTATGTCTGGCTGCAACGGCTGCCGCTGCCCATCGACTGGCTGGCGGCGATCTCGCCGGAAACTGCGCGTGCCCATGCCCTTGCCGCGCACCCGGAGACGCCGGCCTTCGCCCCCCTGATGCTGGACCTGCACGGTGGGCTGCACGCGGCGCTCAAGAGCACCGCCTACGTGCTGTTTTTCTTCCTGACGCTGGCGCTGCTGGAAACCCGGCGGCGCATCCGGATTGCAATCTACACTCTGGTGATTTCCGGCCTCGTGCAGGCAGTCTACGGGGGCGTCTCTGCACTGGAAATGCAGGGGGAGTCGGCGCGCGGCACATTCGTAAACCGCAACCACTTCGCCGGCTATCTGGAGATGTGCCTCGCCGTCGGCCTGGGCATGCTGATTGCGAACCTCACCGGCAGGAAGGCACACAACCTCCGACAGTTCCTGCGTGATGCGGCGGAACTGATCCTCGGTCCGCGCATGCGTCTGCGCCTCGCCCTGGTGTGCATGGTAATCGGCCTAGTGCTGTCGCGGTCGCGCATGGGCAACACCGCGTTCTTTTCCAGCCTGTTGGTGGCGGGAGTGATCGGCCTGGTCTTTTCCAGGCACGCGACGCGCTCGATGGTGATCCTGATCGCCAGCCTGATCGTGATCGACATCGTGATCATCGGTTCCTACTTCGGCGTCAGCCAGGTCGCGGAGCGGATCGAAAAGACCACGCTCGCAACCGAAGACCGCCCCGATATTGCAGGCCATACGCTGGAGATGTGGCAGGCGTTCCCCGTGTTCGGCTCCGGCCTTGGCTCCTACCACGTGGTGTTTCCGCGGTTCTCGGGTCCGGAGGTGCCCGTCACCCCGACCCACGCGCACAACGACTACTTGCAGTTCCTTGCCGAAACCGGGGTGGTCGGCATTCTGTTGCTTGGGGCGGTCGTCGGCCTTTCGCTGTTCGCCGCGCTTCGCGCCCAGTACCTGCGCGGTGATCCGCTGGCCCGCGGCGTGGCTTTCGGCGCCGTGATGGGCATCACTGCCATACTGATTCACAGCACCACGGACTTCAACCTGCAGATACCCTCGAATGCCATGACCTTCATGTTCGTCCTGGCGCTGGGCTGGATCGCGCTGAATTTTGAGCGCCGGAAGCACTCTTCAAGCCGAAACTTGCGCGACGATGACGATGACGCGGGATAGGTGGGATAGGTGTCTTGGGCTTGCCATGACCGAGGTCTCCGGCTGACGCCGAAGGCTGCGGATGGCCGGCGCTCAGTTCGCGCTCAATCCACGGTCAGTCCGCGGTTGCAGATCAGGTCGGTCCGCATGCCTGGAACGAACTTCCATTGTTCGGTGTCGGCCAACCAAGCCTCCCGCAGATCCGGCCGGTCGCCTCCCGAGGCACTCGTGATCGCCACTGTGCCGTCGAAGTTCTCGTCTTCGCCTCGGCATCCCATCAGACGCTCGCCTGGCCCGAGTTCGGGACAAAAATGATTGCGGGTGACCGGACCGGTCCCTTCCGGAAGGTCACGAACCTGGTTCAGGGTGACTTTGGTCTTGCCGGAGCAGTTCCAGATTTCGATTGTGCCCTGGAAAAAGGGCGCATCGCCGATCACGAAACCGTGCGCCAGTGAACAACTGCCCGGGCTGGGCAACGCACAGCTAGGCGGCGACGCCGCGACGATCAGCGCCAACGCGAAAATCATGATGAACATGGGCGAATTCTACAACGCGGTCGTCCGGTAATCCTGATAATCCCTAAGCCACGAGCAGACCCAGGACAAGGGGCACGCGCCAAAGACTCGCCCTGCTCAATTCGTCTCCAGGCCGGCAATTCTGGCGGGGCGGTGGCGCACCAGGTTCCATGACTCGTCTTCACCGACGATGGCCGCCGCCGCAATGCGGCCTGGCTCCAGCTCGGGTGGGCGCGCTTCGAGGTTGTGGGCATCGGATGCGAGCACGGTTACCCAGCCCTTGCCCAGCAGATCCACGGCCCGGGCTCGAGCGCCCTCGCCGAAGGCGCCTGCGACGGCGCCTGCGGTGACCTGCAGCAGGCAACCCATCCGGACGAAAGGCACCAGCTTGTCGACGCTGCGCATGACATCCTTGTTGCGTTCGGGGTGGGCAATCATCGGCCGGATCCCCTGCTTGATCAGCCAGGCGACCAGCTTGTCGGCGCCGACCGGAACATGGCTGTGAGGAAACTCGAGCAGCATGACGCGTTCGCCCTGCCACTGGCCAAGCCAGGGAATCTGTTCTTCGCCCACCCAGAACAGGATCTCGTGATCCAGTCTGACCTCGGCCGCGCAGCGTATCTGCAGGGCGATGCCCTCGGCATCGAGGGTGCGTTGGAATTCCGCGGCGGCCGCGCGAATGTTCGAGGCGCTGTTGTTGTAGCGCCCTGCATGCATATGCGGCGTGACGACCGAAGTACGTATGCCGGCGGAAACGGCGTGGCGCGCAAGCTGCAACGCCGAGGCCAAGTCTTCGGGACCGTCATCGATCCCGGGAAGAAGATGGCAGTGAAGGTCAATCACGCCCGCTTGGAAGAATACCCGCTGCTGTAGCTATATCGCTTGCCATAGCCGTAGGCACTGTATTTTCCGTACCCGTAGTAGCGATCGGCCTTTTCCCGGTCGATCTGGTTTATGACGATGCCCAGGACATGGGCCTTTGCATCCCGCAGACGTTCGAGGCCTCCCAGCACCACCTGGTAGGGAGTGGAATCCGCTTTCACGACATAAACCACCGAATGGGCAAACTGCGAGAGGATCAGCGGGTCGCTGACCAACTGTAGCGGCGGGCTGTCGATGATGATGACATCGAAGCTTTCCTCGAGCCACTTCATTGCCTCGGCAAAGCGTATGGAGGAAAGCAGTTCCAGCGGATTCGGCGGAACGACACCACTGGGAATGATGTGAATGCCGAGTTCCTTGTTGAAGTGCAGGCATTCGGACGTCGGGTCGGAACCCGAAACCAGATTGGACAGGCCCTTGCTGCTCGTATCGACGCCGAGAACCTTCGCCACCGTGGGGCGACGCATGTCGGCATCGATCAGGCAGACCTTGCGCACCTGCCCCAAGGCCAGCGCCATGTTGGTGGCCACCGAGGTCTTGCCTTCGCCCGGGATCGAGGATGTCACCAGCAGCACCTTGTGCGGCGCATCGATCGACGACAGCATCACGCCGGTTCGAATCGAGCGTATCGCCTCGGAGAACCCCGGGTCCTTGTCCTTGATGAAGGCAATCTGCAGATCACCCGTTTCGACTTTTCCTTTGATGCGGGGCAATTGACCCAGCAGCGATTCGCGCAACTTGGTGTCCACATCCTCGGCGGACTTGATGGTGTTGTCGAGGTATTCCAGCAGCAACGCCAGCATCACGCCCAGTATCAACCCGACCACGGCGGCGATGCCGATGATTCTGAGTTTCTTGGGGCTGTAGGCGGCTCTGCTAACCACGGCGGGATCCACCACGCGGGCTATGGGAGACTGCAGGTCGCCAGCGACGTTGGTTTCCTTCATGCGGGTCGTGAACATCTCGTACAGGCTCTTGTTCGATGCCACTTCGCGCTCGAGAATGCCCAGTTCGTATTCCTTGCGGTTCATGCCAAGTATGTCGCCCTTGCTTTGCGACAGAGCTCGCTCCACCGCAGTTTCCTGAGCGCGGGCAAGTTCATATTCCTTGGTGATGCTGGTGGTGATCGTGTCAACCTGCCGATGGGTGTTTTCGCGCGCCGCCCGAAGCTCGGCATCTGCCGTCTGGCGCTTGGGATGGTCCGGCCCGTATTTCTTGGCCGCATCCGCCAGTCGGCTCTCGGCAGCCGACTCGACGCTCTTGAGCTGAATGTAGATGGGACTCTTCTGAATCGCCGGTATCGACTCGAGATCAACCTTCGATTTCTGTGCGCCTTGCACCTGCTGATACGCTGCCTCGGCTTCCGCTCTCTTCTGCCGGGCGGACACCAGCCCTTCGGAAAGCTGCTCCAGCTGCTTCGACGCACCGCTCTGTGCCACGCCCTTGGCGTCGATGATCCGCTCACGCTCGCGGAACTGCTGCAAGGCCCGCTCCGACTCTTCCAGCTTCTTGCGCAATCCGGTCAGCCGCTCCGTCAACCACGAACCGGCCTTCTGCGTCATCGCCAGGCGTGCATCCATGTCCGCCTCGATGAAGCCGTCGGCGACCCAGTTTGCAGCGTTGGCAGCAAACTCCTTGTCATGGCTCTCGTAGCTGATCTTGATCAACTGGCTGTTGCGCACCAGCTCGATAGTCAACTCCTTCTTGAACCGGGCGATGACAGCGGCCTGAAGTTTCTCGGACGACCAGGATTCCTCCTCACCCAGCCAGGAAGCAGGCAATAGCTTTCTGAATGACAGGCCGCTGTCCTGCTGCCGGCGCGGGTCCATCACCGGATGATCCACCAGTTTCATCTTGGCCACGATGCGGCGAGCCAGTTCTTCGGACTTGAGAATTTCGGCCTGGGTCTGGTAATACTCGCGGTTGCTGCTCATCGAACTGTAAACCTCTTCGATGCTGACCACTTTGCTCTTATTGGACTCCAGCATCAGAGTCGCGGTCGACCGATAGGTGGGCTGGATCACGAAAACAATCAGCGTCGTCAACAGCGAAATCGCCAGCGCAAGACCCAGAGCGCTCCACTTGTGCTTAGAAATGCTCCGCCGCCAGAAACGCAACTGCTCGGCAAGACGATCGGCATCGTGCTCCGGCCTGTCAATAGGCACATAGACGGGCTGTACTGGTGCAGCGACAGCAGGAAGAACGGGAGCGGCGGGATGATTCATGGTCAGAAAAAGCTCTCTTCAACGGTGATGATGTCGCCCGGGCTCACGATGGTCGATTGATCAACCTTGACCGGCGTCTGCGTCTTGTCATCCTCACGGATCACGAAGATCTTCTCCTTCGAAGCACGTTCCTTGAATCCCCCGGCGAGAGACACCGCCTTGCGGATGGTCAAGCCCGGCTGGAACGGGTATGCACCTGACTTCTCGACCTGCCCATTCACAAAGAAGGGCCGATATTCTTCAATGGTTACCGACACCACGGGATTGAGCAGGTATTTCCCACGCAAGCCGTCGGCGATCAGTGCTTCCAGTTCGGCTACGCGCTTGCCCAGCACCCTGATCTCGCCGATGATAGGAAATGAAATCGTCCCGGCATCGCTGAGCCGAATTTTTTCGCGCTTCAAGTCATCTTCGCCGAGAACACGAATGCTGACCACATCCCCGGAACCCAATCGATATGTAGACAACAGGTTATCGACTGTCGTCGCCCCCTGCGCAGAAGACGCAAATGACATCGCCCAAAAGCCTGCGAGAAGCAGGCATTTGTACAGTCCACTCATTGAAAGATGCCTCTCACGGTAATAGCCGGAACAAAAAAATAGAGGGGGAATATCCCCCTCTAATTCTATCAAATGACTTACAGAAGAACTAGCGCGTCGGCGTCAGATTGCGGCATTGAGGAAGATGCTGTAGATATTTTTCTTGTACCCGGGATCCGTGCCGACAAAGTTGGACGAGGTCTTTTCGGTCCTGTCGTAGCCGACGCCGAGCTTGACGTTGCGCGTCCACTTGTAGTTGAGCTTGAGGCCCAAGGCGGAAATCTTGTCCTTCTGCGAGCCGCTGACGGGGCGGGTATCGGTTGCCGAATACTCGTAGGTGGATTCAGTGAAATTGTAGGAGAGCGCCGTGGAGAACTGGCTGCTCCATGCATGGTTCCAGGTGGCGCCATGGCGGGTGTCACGTGACGCGCTCGCAACAGTCGACTCGCTAGGCAGTCGGCTGGTGACAAAATCGAAGTTGGAGTAGGTCAGCGGGCTCCACTTGACCGCTCCCTCCCAGCCCGACTGCGAGAAGTCTGCACGCGCCGCATCCGAGAAGTTTTTCTTCACGGTGCCGACCTTGAAGATGCCCGTGGTGTTGGCCGTGGCTTCCCAGGTCACACCGGCCTGGTACTTGCGGTCGGTGCTGTCGAGCGTGGTCCAAGTGGCGAAGGAATTCGCCTTGTAGTCGTAGTTCGTCTGAGACACGAGCAAGACCAGCTGCGTCTTTGGCGCGATGCGCCAGAAGAAGGTGCCGCCGAGCTTGGCGTCGTCACGATCGCGCTTGGTGTTGTCGGGATCGCCAGCTGCGTCGAAACGGAAGTTGTCGAAGCGCTTGCTGATCCAGCCCGCTTCAACTTCAAACCTGCCCTGCGCCCCTTCGGCGCCGTAGCCGTATAACGCGTTGAGCGAGGTCTGATGGTACTCGTCCGGCGCAATATGCCCAACGCCGGGAACCGATCCGCGCGCGTCGTGACCCTGCATGTATTCGGCACCGAGCTTCAGGCCGGCACGGCCGGAGAACTTCCAGGCGGCATTGGCGCTGAGCGCCTGATCGGTGTAGCTGTCTGTACTGGAGTAGCTGTGGCTGCCATGCTCGACCTTGTAGCCCACGTCATACACGTGAGGACCATCCTTGGCTTCGAGCTTGATCTTCGGTGCCACGATGAAAATATTCGAGCTGCTGCGAGTCCGTGACTGGTGCTGGGAGTAGACGTTATCGTCGCTCTTGAAACCCAGATCGACTTCGGGATAAACCGTCACCGGCCCCCAAGGCACGCCTGACGGCTTGCCGGAATCCTGCGCAATTGCAGGAATGGCAACGCAGAACAACGATGCCACAGCGGCACTAATCAGACGGACATCAAGTTGTGAGTTCTTTTTCATTCGGCATCATCCCTGAAGGCCACTGAGACCACGAAAATTAAAACCGTTGTTACAACAATGAATTGCTCGAACTTCATGACGCAATCCCTTAAGATTCCTAGACCTTCGCACGAGCATACATGACTTACTCCGACGAAGAATCCCGAAATAGCCTGTAAATGCCCAGTATGTCGCGGAAATACCACAAACACTGTGAGGCGTCGATTACTGCCAAAAACCCTTCAATCGCAAGTCGGACAGCTTGACGGAACTATTCAATAGACTATCTACCACGCCCGCCGCACGCCTGTGCCCACGTCCAGCAGCCCGAGTATACCATTCGAGCGCCTTGCCGGTATCCCTTGCGCCTCCTTGTCCATCATTCTGCATTTCGGCAAGATTGTACATGGCATCCGCATCGCCTTGCTCGGCAGCCTGCTGAAAAATGCTTCGCGCTGTGTCCAACTGTCGGGGAACTCCCGCTCCATCGCGATAAAGCTCGGCAAGGCGATTTGCGGCAGCGATGTGGCCGGCTTCATGGGCCTTGGCGAACCACCCAGCGGCTTCCTTTTTGTCGACGCCGGCCGCAGATTTTGCGAGCAGCGTGGCCAGCGCGTATTGCGCTTCGCGGTGCCCCGCCACCGCCGCCACACGAAACGAACTCCGCACTTTGTCCAAATCAGACTCTCCATCGCCTTGCCGCAAACGGCCCAACAGATAATGGGCAACCGGATCCCGCGTTTCTGCCGCTCGCGCCAGCCAGTCGCCGGCCGCCTTCCTGTCCATGGCCATACCGTGTCCCGCCAGCAGTTGCGTCGCTACGGCGAGTTGCGCGCCGACATGTCCCTGATTCGCAGCCTTGATGAACCAGCCATAGGCGCTCGCGTCATCGCGCTGCCCCTCCATTTGCGTCGCCAGCATCCAGCCCAGAAAGTACTGTCCGTCCGCGTCCCCCAGCCGAGCAGCACGCTCGAACAGTTGCCGGGCGGCGTCGGGCGTCTCGGGCTGTTTGTCTTGCAGCAGCAAACGCCCCAAAGCCGCCATCGCGCTCGCTTCGCCTTTGTCAGCGGCGGAGCGATACCAGCGCTTAGCCTGCGCGACACTTTTTGCCGTACCGCGCCCATCCTCGTGCAGCCACCCCAATAGCGTGGCGGCGCGCGGATGACCTGCTTCGGCCGCAGATAGCAGCATGGGTAGGGCACGTACATATTCGCCCAGCGTTGCATAGGTCATTCCGACTTGCCACTGCGCTTCGGTATCGCCTTGCCGAGCCTTTCTTACCTGACCGATAAAGTTCGACCGGTCCTCGTTCTGTTCGTATGTGAGATCACCCATCGCCAGCCCACCGGCCGCGGCCTGTCCTACGGCAAACCCCAGGAGGAACACACAGCAAACAATGTACTGCCAGCACCGTTTCACAGTGGTCTTTCCTCAGGAAATTTGAAACCGACAACCGACTTCCGAATGAGCCTTCGATCCGCAGCCCGGTTCATTTGCTTGACCTTCACGGGGTAGACGGAGAGCTTTTGCGCAAAGGCCTCGATCCGATCAGCCGGCAGCAGAACAGCCGGTTTGCCCTTGCCTGAGATATACAAGGACTTGTGCGAAGGATTCAATGCCAATACTTCCGAGACAGGCAAGCCGGCCATGCGCGCAACCGACTGGATATCCAGGGGAACGGGAACGTCGATTCCGGCAAAATAGGGGGCATTCGGGATTTCGGCCAATGCCACTCCGTGCAACTCCGGGCTCATCACGATATTCCGAATCGCCATGAGTTTTGGTACGTAATACTTGGTTTCCTCGGGCAAGTTCAGGCTTTCGTAATCGGCCGCAAGCCCTTTCGCCTGATTGCGCTGAACGGCCCTCAAGACCGCCTCCTCGCCCCAGTTATACGCGGCGAGGGCGAGTTGCCAATCCTTGAAGATGTTATGGAGAAACTCAAGGTAGTCCAGCGCGGCATCGGTCGATGCGATGATATCGCGCCGGGCATCATAGTGATCGGTGAGTTTCAGGTTATATCGGTGAGCGGTGCCGGGAATGAATTGCCACAAACCTGAAGCCTGGGCACTCGAGAGCGCTCCCGGCTCGAATCCGCTTTCGACGATGGGGAGTAGCGCCAACTCCATCGGCAGGCCTCGCTTTTCTACCGCTTCAACGATATGGAAGAGATAGCGGCGCGCCTTCTGGCTGATATTGGCGACGAGATCCTTGCGATGGCTGTACCAGAGTTCCCGCTCGGCAACCAGTGACCCCTTCAGCGGTGGCAAGGCCAATCCATTGCGAATCCGATCCCAAACGTTGCGGACCGGGCGTAGCTGCTTGTCAGAGAACTCTTCTTCGCCGATATCGAGCAAGTAGGCGCGACGACGGTCAATGACGAGACCCAGATGCACTTCCGGTTTGAGGCCGGGTCCGATCTCGTCCAGCACCATGGGCGGGTAGATAAAACTCTGACGACCCAACACACCCTCTTCGCCAGCCCAAGCGGCGTGTGTCGAAACCATGATGAAGGAAGCCAGCGCGAGAAATAGTCGAGTCATGCAACCACCTGCTGGAAGGAGGCAAAATTATACGCCTCCTATTTCCTTGATGCGTCAATCGCCGGCACAGTCACGGCGCCCTGGGCAGAAGTTGCATCGGGCGTCGGTGAACTCTGCCGATCAAGCCAGTCAAGTACCTGCCGAGCCTGGGAAACGCCGTTTGTTTCGGCTTGTACCAGGAAGGCGCGAGCTCTCGCGGGATCCTTCTTCTCACCGACCCCGATGGCCCACAGCCGGCCGGCATTGAATTGCGCGGACCCGAGGCCCGTCTGCGCTGCCAGTTCGTACCAGCGCATTGCCTCTTCCAGATTTCTGGTGGTGCCGCGTCCCATCTCGTAGATCTCACCCAGATTGTTCTGGGCATCGGCATCGCCTTGCTCGGCTGCCACCTTGTAGAGGCGGATAGCACGCGACACATCCACCGGCCCCCCTTGGCCGGATATCAGCAAATACGCCAATAGAGTCTGGGCGCGCGGCCGCCCCAGACTCGCTGATTCAATCAAATAGCCCCTGGCGCAGACGTAGTCCTTCTCCTTTCCGCCAAACTCTCCGAGACACCGACGCCCCATCCATTCCTGCGCGGCCGCGTGACCCCGCTGCGCCGCACGCTCCATCTGCACCCATGCTTTCTCAGGGGAAGACTCCATCAGACACTGCGCAGCATGCCAGCCGGAAGGCGCGAGTTCATTTGCTGCCGCGATGAACTCGGCGCATGACTTGTCTACATCCTTTTCCAGCAGCACCCCCCGACCAAGAAAAAAGCCTGTGGCCTGTCTGGCCTTCAAATCGCCCTTCTGTGCCATGCTACGTATTTGAAGCCCCGTGTCATGGAAATCCTTCGCCAGCTTCTGGGCGAAATGCTGAGCTTTCTTGCGATCGCCCACCGCCTCCGCCTGTAGCACGATGTCTATCAGTGACACTGCAGCACGAGCCAAGCGCTCTCTGGCCGCCACGTCGCGCGGATTGCCGGTCAGGATCCGGCGTGCGGCGGCCACTTCCGCATCGAGACTGGCTTCATCCGTAGGAGCCTTAGATGAAGGCATAGGGGTTCCACGACGGTTCAGATTGTTCGCTGACGCTTTTGTTTTGGCGGTGGCTTCGATCTTGGCTTTAGCTTTAGCTTTGGCCTTGGCGCTGGCGTTCGCCTTTGCTTTAGCTGCGGCCTTGGCTTTGGCTTTTGCGTTAGTCTTGGCTTTGGCGACCACCGCCGCTTTGGCCTTTGCATTTGCCTGGGAGGTGGGCTTGGCTTGGCCAAGCACATGCATTGGGGCCTGCGCCAGCCACAACATCAGCAGGACGCAAAATGCTCTCCAGGCCGCCTTAAACTTCATCGTAAGGACGGAACCGGATCAGGCAGACAGCGGTGGGATCAGACGCTTGGCAGTTGCCTGCAAGCGTACAGGATGCTTGAGAGCAGCAACATATAGGCTCCAAAGCACAAGAAACGCAATAAACATTGCAACTTCGGGCACACCGTTGCGCTCCGCCGCTATGCCGATCACGCCATACATGACCGAACATCCAGCCATGATCGCCACGACCTGATTGACCGAGTATCCCGCCTTCAGCAAGATATGGTGCATGTGCTGTTGATCCGCATGGAAAGGGCTCTTGCGTTGATGCAAACGCAGCAACATGACGCTGCCCATGTCGAGCAGGGGTACCGCCAGAATCCATACCGCGGTAATCGGGTGGATCAGTGAAGTTGGGGATCCGGCCAGTTTGACGCAGTACCAGGCGAGCAGCATGCCGATCACCATACCACCCGTATCCCCCATGAAGACCTGCGCCTTGGAGCGTCCGGGCAGCCGGAAGTTGAGCGACAGAAAGCCAAGTATTGCTCCCGCAAACAGCAACAGCTCAAATAGCAGATCCTGCGAACTCCCTGCCATCGCAAGATACCCCAAGAGCACCACAGGAACCAGGGAAACACTGCCGGACAGTCCATCGAGACCGTCGATCATGTTGATCGCGTTCATGACCCCGACGAAGGAGATCACCGTCACCATCAACGACCATTTACCGAGGTCGATTACGCCCACCCCGATCAGATCACCGAGATGCGTGACCCACACCGATGTTCCGGAAACAATAACAACCGCACCCAAAGCTTGGGCCACAAACTTCGCACGATGACTCAGTTCGCGCGAATCGTCTGCCACGCCAATGGTCGTCACCAGCAGCAATGCAGCAAGCAGGCTCCAACTCCCGAAGGGAACGCAGCCAATTGCGACCTGCAACACCAGGAGCGTCAGCAGCATCGCCAAGCCACCCACCAGCGGCGTGGGATGATCATGCACCTTGCGATGCCCCGGATGATCAATTAGACCCCAGCGCGGTGCGAAGAGCATCAGGCCCTTGGTCAAGCCCGCCGAAACTATCGGAGCCAGAACAACCAAAATCCATTGTCCTCCTCCCGAAAACTCAAGCATGCTCCCCCTTTCCAAGCCATCCCGACAGCGGCCGTCGTCCGGTTGGGTGCGTTCGAACGACCACCCATTTTGGCTATTCTATCTCCTGACGCTGCCGTGACATCGAAGGAAAAAAACCGGGCAACAAAAAGGGCTTCTGTCTTTCGACGGAAACCCTTGCTGTCAAATGGTCGGGGTGGAGGGATTCGAACTCTCGACATCTTGCTCCCAAAGCAAGCGCGCTACCGGGCTGCGCCACACCCCGAACTCGGCCATTTTACCGAACCCGGTCTATGGGGGTCAATCGCATTCCGACGAGCTGAGCAAAAAACCTTGACTTGCGGTAGCCCTCCGTTTCGTTTATAAAGCCGGTTCTCCGAAAATACGGACTCTCTGCAATGGCTGAAGATCTGCTGCACAAGAAGCAATTCCCGCCCTACACCCCGAAAAAGGGTGAGGACTACATGAGTACGAAACAACTTGCTCACTTTCGCGCCATCCTGACGTCTCTCAAGGACGAACTGAGCGAGGATATCGAGCGCACGGTACATACCATGCAGGACGAGGCCACCGTGTTCGCCGATCCGAATGATCGCGCCAGCCAGGAGTCCGACATTGCCCTCGAACTGCGCAACCGCGACCGGGAGCGCAAACTGATCAAGAAGATTGACGAATCGATTGCACGCATCGAGAGTGGCGAGTACGGATACTGCGATTCCTGCGGCGTCGAGATCGGTCTCAAGCGCTTGGAAGCACGCCCAACCGCCACGCTGTGCATCGACTGCAAGACACTCGAGGAGCACCGCGAAAAGCAGGTGGGCAAGTAGGCGGTAGACGGCTGCGGAAGCACCAGGCAACAAAAAAGGACGCCGCGGCGTCCTTTTTTGTTGCCTGCAAATGAAGCCCTATTCGGCCGCGGGAGCAGGAGCGGCCACTTCTGCAGCGATGGCTTTCATCGACAGCCGCACGCGGCCCTTGTCATCGGTCTCAATGACCTTGACCTTCACTACCTGGCCTTCCTTGAGGTAATCGGCGACCGCATTCACCCGTTCGGTGGCAATTTGCGAAATATGCAGAAGACCATCCTTGCCAGGCAGCAGGCTGACGATGGCGCCGAAATCGAGCAGACGCAGCACGGTACCTTCGTAGATGCGACCGACTTCTACCTCGGCAGTAATGTCCTCGATGCGCTTCTTGGCCATCTGCGCCGCATCGGCATTCACCGACGAAATAGTGATCGAGCCGTCGTCTTCGATATCGATCACACAGCCTGTCTCTTCGGTCAGGGCACGGATCACGGCACCACCCTTGCCAATCACGTCACGAATCTTTTCCGGATTGATCTTCATGTAGATCATGCGCGGCGCGAAGGTGGAAACTTCCTCGCGATGCCCGGACATCGAAGCCTTCATCTGGTTCAGGATGTGCAAACGTGCCTCTTTGGCCTGGGCCAGCGCAACCTGCATGATTTCCTTGGTGATGCCCTGAATCTTGATGTCCATCTGCAAGGCAGTGATGCCTTCTTCGGTGCCAGCAACCTTGAAGTCCATGTCGCCAAGATGATCCTCGTCACCAAGAATGTCGGTCAGCACCGCAAAGCGGGAACCTTCCTTGATCAGGCCCATGGCGATGCCCGCTACGTGAGCCTTTAGCGGCACGCCTGCATCCATCAGGGCCAGCGAGCCCCCACAGACGGAGGCCATCGACGACGAACCGTTCGACTCGGTGATTTCAGACACAACGCGCATCGAATAGCCGAATTCCTCGGGCGACGGCAGCACGGCCAGGAGTGCGCGCTTGGCCAAGCGCCCGTGGCCGATTTCGCGACGCTTCGGCGTACCGACTCGGCCAGTCTCGCCGGTGGCATAGGGAGGCATGTTGTAGTGGAGCATGAAGCGATCGCGATATTCGCCCTGCAACGCGTCGATGATCTGCTCATCGCGGCCCGTGCCCAGGGTGGCGACAACCATCGCCTGCGTTTCACCGCGTGTAAACAGGGCTGAACCGTGGGTACGGGGCAGCACGCCGTTGCGGATGACTATCGGGCGCACCGTGCGTGTATCACGACCATCGATGCGCGGTTCGCCGTTGAGAATCTGGCTGCGGACAATCTTGGCCTCCAGATCGAACACAGTGTTGCCGACGAGATTGGAATCCGGTGCGTCCTCGACACCCTCGGTCAGAGCGGCGATGGTCTTCTTGGTGATTTCGCGGGTCTTCAGCGTACGCGCCTGCTTGCTGGTGATGCGATAGGCTTCGCGCAGTTCGGCTTCCGCCAGTTCTGCGACACGAGCGATCAGCGGCTCGTTCTTGGCCGGCGGCAGCCAGTCCCATTCCGGTTTGCCGGCAACCTCCACCAGTTCGTTGATAGCCTTGATAGCGGCCTGCATCTGCTCGTGGCCAAAAACCACGGCGCCCAGCATGATCTCTTCAGACAGTTGATTGGCTTCAGATTCGACCATCAATACGGCACCTTCGGTACCGGCAACGACCAGATCCAGTTGCGCCGTTTCCAGTTGAGTCTTGGTCGGGCAAAGCACGTACTTGCCATCGATGTAGCCGACGCGGGCAGCGCCGATCGGGCCACTGAACGGAATGCCGGAAATCGCCATCGCGGCCGAGGCACCGAGCATTGCGGGAATGTCCGGATCGATTTCGGGGTTGCACGACATCACCGTACAGACCACCTGCACTTCGTTGTAGAAAGCCTCGGGAAACAGAGGGCGCAGCGGACGATCGATAAGCCGGCAGGTCAGGATTTCCTTCTCCGACGGACGTCCCTCACGCTTGAAAAAACCACCCGGGATGCGGCCGGCGGCGTAAGTCCGCTCCTGATAATCGACGGTCAGCGGGAAGAAATCCTGCCCCGGCTTGGGGTTTCGCGCGCCCACCACGGTGGCCAACACAACCGTGTCTTCCATGGTAACCAGGACGGCGCCGCCTGCCTGGCGGGCGATTTCGGCAGTTTCAAGCGTAACCTTATGGTCACCGTAGGCAAAACTCTTCTTGATCGGATTCAGCACAAAAATTCCTTTCAGCAAAAATTAAAAGCCGGCACAGCCATCATGGCTGTACCGGCCTGTTAAGCAAGCCTGCGCAGTATCTGGCGCAAAGCGCATCGCGCGTTGGGGATGACCCGGAACGGCGCTTGATAAAAAATTACTTGCGCAGACCAAGGCGCTCGATCAGCGAACGATAGCCGTCGACGTTCTTGCGCTTGAGGTAATCCAGCAACTTGCGGCGCTGGCTGACCATCATGAGCAGGCCGCGACGTGAGTGATGATCCTTGGTATGTGCCTTGAAGTGACCCGTCAGGTCATTGATGCGCGCGGTAAGCAGCGCGACCTGGACTTCGGGAGAGCCGGTGTCACCTTGGGCACGCTGGTAGTCGGTGACAATCTTGGCTTTGTCGGTAGTGGAAATTGCCATTGTGGTTTCCTTGCTGATCCTGTGATGTTGGGCTCTTGGAGAACCGTGGATTATAGCGTTTTGGATACGATCTAATCAAGTATTGAAGGCTAATTTGTCGCTCAAGCGCTGGAGACCAGCCGCAGTGGTTGCAGCCAGCCGTCCGCGGTCTGCCGGCAAACACCGATGAAGCAGTGTTCTGCGTCATAAACGCGCAGCCGGGCACCCTCATCGGCCGACCAGCGAACCGCCTGACCGTGCCGCAACCGCACAGCATCGGCAGCATCAAGCCGGGCTTCGACCAGGTCCGTCAGGAGGGAATCGGGCGGCAGCAACAGGGCGTCGCGGGCTTCGGCAGCCAGAGCTTCGAGCATCGCCATGGAATGCGCTTGGGCAACATCGAGCATGCCGATGCCGGTGCGGCGCAATGCGGCAAGGTGCGCCCCGCAACCCAGGCGATCGCCAATGTCGGCGGCCAGAGTTCGCACATAGGTTCCCTTGCTGCACCGGACTTCGAACACAAAGCGCCCGTTGGCAAGGTCATCTCCCCCGTCAAGCAGGCGCAGTTCATGAATGCTGATGCGGCGAGCCACCCGCTCCACTTCGATCCCGGCGCGGGCGTATTCGTAAAGAGGCTTGCCGTCACGCTTCAAGGCCGAATACATCGGCGGCACCTGTTCGATTTCACCGACGAACGCCGCCAGTGCGGCTTGCACCTCCGAATGGCCGACCGCCACTGGACGACGCTCCAGCACCGCTCCCTCAGCATCCGCTGTATCGGTGATGACGCCAAGTTGTACTGTTGCCACGTAACGCTTGTCGGCGTTGAGCAACTCGCCGGAGAACTTGGTTGCCTCGCCGAAACACAAGGGCAGCAAACCGGTCGCCAACGGGTCAAGCGTCCCGGTATGCCCCGCCTTCTCTGCGTTGTAGAGCCGGCGCGCGGCTTGCAGTGCGTGATTGGACGAGAGCCCGAGGGCCTTATCCAGCAGCAACACACCGTCGAGGCGGCGACGCGCGGGTTTGCCACCTTCCCGACGCGGCGCGTTCACTAGTCCTGCAACTTCTTGTCTGACTCAACCGCGTCGTCGATCAGTTTCGAGAGGCGTGCGCCCTCCTGGACCGATGGGTCAAAGACGAAATGCAGCTCGGGAATATGATGAATACGAATCCGGCGACCCAACTCGCGGCGCAGGAAGCTGGCAGAATGCTTGAGCCCCTCATCAATCATCGTATTTGCTGCGGGATCCGCCAAGGATGTATAGAACACCTTGGCGTGCGCATAATCCGCCGTGACTTCGACAGCAGTCAACGTCACCAGTGTCAGTTTCGGCGCGATGCGCAAGTCCTTGAGATGGAAACGCAGCAGATCGGCCAACTCGCGGCGAATCTGCTCTGAAACGCGGTCAGAACGCGCATAGCCATGCCCCGAACCGCGTTTTGTCGCCATCGACTTCAGCCCAGCGTGCGGGCGATTTCCTGGACCTCGAACACTTCGAGTTGATCGCCAACCTCGACGTCGTTGAAGTTCTTTAGGCTCAAGCCGCACTCAAAGCCCTCCTTGACCTCGCGGACGTCATCCTTGAACCGCTTGAGCGAATCCAGCTCACCCGTATGCACGACCGTGTTATTGCGTAGCAGTCGCACCGAAGCGTTGCGCTTGACGAGGCCGGACAGCACCATGCAACCCGCGACGGCACCGATCCTGGAAATCCGGAAGACCTGACGAATCTCGACCAGGCCAAGCACAACCTCCCTCTTCTCCGGTGCCAGCATTCCTGACAAGGCAGCCTTCACTTCATCCACAGCCGCATAGATGATGTTGTAGTAGCGGATATCAACGCCAAGACTCTCGGCGGCCTTGCGCGCGCCCACATCGGCACGGGTATTGAAACCTATCACCACGGCTTTCGACGCGGCAGCCAGGTTGATGTCGGACTCGCTGATGCCACCGACACCCGCATGAACGATGGTGACCTTGACTTCGCCTGTCGACAGCTTGATCAGAGACTGCACCAGGGCTTCCTGCGAACCTTGCACGTCGGCCTTGATGATCAGCGGCAGAGTCCTGATCTCGCCTTCGGCCATCTGCTCGAACATGTTTTCCAGCTTTGCCGCCTGCTGCTTGGCCAGCTTGACGTCGCGGAATTTGCCTTGGCGGAACAGGGCGATTTCGCGCGCCTTGCGCTCGTCGACGAGGACCATGCCTTCGTCGCCAGCCGCCGGCACATCGGTGAGGCCCTGAATTTCGACTGGAATCGAAGGACCAGCAGAATCGATAGCCTTGCCGTTTTCATCGAGCATGGCGCGTACACGCCCGAACACGGCGCCTACCAAGAGTATGTCACCGCGACGCAGCGTTCCCGACAGGACCAGAATGGTCGCCACCGGGCCCTTGCCCTTGTCGAGACGGGCCTCGATCACCAGACCCTTGGCCGGGGCTTCCACCGGGGCCTTGAGTTCCAGCACCTCTGCCTGCAGCAGCACCTGCTCGAGCAGGCTGTCGATGCCTTCTCCGGTCTTGGCCGAGACCCCAACGAAGGGAGCGTCGCCGCCGTATTCTTCCGGTACCACGCCTTCGGTGACCAGTTCCTGCTTCACCCGTTCCATATTCGCATCGGGCTTGTCGATCTTGGTAACGGCCACGATCAACGGCACGTTGGCCGCCTTCGCATGATGAATGGCTTCCTTGGTCTGCGGCATGACGCCGTCGTCGGCCGCCACTACCAGGATGACCAGGTCGGTCGCCTTGGCGCCACGAGCCCGCATCGCCGTAAAGGCCTCGTGACCGGGCGTGTCGAGGAAGGTAATCATGCCGCGCGGCGTTTCGACGTGATAGGCGCCGATGTGCTGCGTAATACCGCCGGCTTCGCCATGCGCGACGCGGCTCTTGCGGATGTAGTCGAGCAATGATGTCTTGCCGTGGTCGACGTGACCCATCACGGTGACCACCGGGGCACGTGGCAGTTGCGCCACGTCCTTGTGTTCGCCTTCGTCAGCGAGGTAGGCATCCGGATCGTCGAGCTTTGCAGCAAAAGCGATGTGGCCCATTTCCTCGACCACAATCATGGCGGTTTCCTGATCGAGCACCTGGTTGATGGTGACCATCGACCCCATTTTCATAAGAGTCTTGATGACCTCCGTGGCCTTGACGGTCATCTTGTGTGCCAGATCGGCAACAGAAATCGTTTCCGGAACATGAACTTCGCGCACGATGGCCTCGACCGGCTGCTGCGCTGGGGCGTCCTCCGCGTGGCCATGGCGACCATGGCGACCAGCCCCCTTGGAGCCTCGCCAACCGGAAGTTCCGGCATCGCCGCGCGTCTTGATCGCACGCCGCTTGGCGGCGTCATCCTTCCAGGCATCCTTCTTCGCCGGTTTGGCCTTGCCGTCTTCCGGCTTTGCTGCCGGCTTGTGAATGGTGCCGGATACACCGGCGGCAGCCGCGGCCTCTTTGGCCTTCTTGACTTCTGCTTCCGCCAGCTGAGCCTGCTGCGCGGCGAGGCGGGCCTCGGCTTCGGCGCGGGCTCTTGCCTCACGCTCGGCCTTCTCCTTGAATTCGGCCGCCTGAATCGCGGAAAGCTTGCCTTGGCGCTTCGATTCTGCCTCACGCAACGCACGCTGCGCCGGGTCGATTACCGACTTCGGCGCGGGCTTGGCTGCCGGAGCCTCCACCTGGGTGACAACCGCTACGGGGGGCGCTGCCTCCGGTTCCGGAACAGGCTCGGGAGTCGGTGCCACGACAACCACTTCCGGAGCGGGGGTGGGTTCCGGCGCGGCGGCAATAACCGACTCAACCGCAGCAGCTTCGGCAGGGACTTCAACGGCTGCTTCGGCGGCCGCTTCAGCAGCCAGCTCGCTTGCATCGCGCTTTACGAATACGCGCTTCTTGCGGACTTCAACCTGAATCGTGCGTGCCTTGCCGGTGGAATCGGAGGCCCTTATCTCGCTGGTCTGCTTGCGCGTCAGGGTGATCTTGGCTTTGGGCGCGGTTTCGCCATGCGATTTGCGCAGATAGTCCAGCAGCCGCGTCTTGTCCTGTTCGGACAAGGTGTCGTTGGATGCCTGCTTGCTGACGCCGGCCTTGGCCAGCTGCTCCAGCAGCGCAGGCGCCGGCATTTTCAGCTCGGTAGCAAATTGGGAAACTGTCATCAAAGCCATGCGGTACCTCTCATTCTTCTTCGGCGAACCAGTGGGCACGCGCAACAGTTATCAGCGCCGTCGCCCGCTCGGCATCGATGCCGGTCATTTCAATCAACTCGTCGGTCGCCAAGTCCGCCAGCGAATCGCGGTCAATAACACCGTTCTTCGCCAGTTTCGCAGCCAGTGACTTGTCCATGCCATCGAGGGACAGCAAGTCATCGGCCACTTTTTCCAACTGCTCTTCATCGACAATGGCTTCGGTCAACAACATGTTGCGCGCACGGTCGCGCAGCTCGGTCACCGTTGCCTCGTCGAAGGCCTCGATTTCGAGCATTTCCGCGAGGGGAACGTAAGCGATTTCCTCCAGCGTGGAGAAACCTTCCTCGATCAGGATGTTGGCAACTTCCTCGTCGACGTCGAGCTTCTCCATGAACAGGGCACGGATCGAGCTGTGCTCGGTCTCGGACTTCTTCTGCGACTCTTCGATGGTCATCAGATTGATCGTCCATCCGGTCAGTTCGGAGGCCAGACGCACGTTTTGCCCGCCGCGGCCGATGGCGATGGCGAGATTGTCCTCGTCCACCACGACGTCCATGGCATGCCTTTCCTCGTCCACGACGATGCTCTGCACCTCAGCCGGTGCCAGCGCACCGATCACGAACTGGGCGGGATCGGCCGACCACAGAATGATGTCCACGCGTTCGCCCGAAAGTTCATTGGTCACGGCGGTGACGCGCGAACCGCGCATGCCGACGCAGGTGCCTATCGGATCGACCCGCGGATCATTCGATTTGACGGCAATCTTGGCGCGCATGCCGGCATCGCGGGCGGCGGCCTTGATTTCGAGCAGGCCGTCTTCGATCTCGGGCACTTCCAGTTCGAACAGCTTCATGATGAACTCGGGCGCCGTGCGCGACAGGATCAGTTGCGGACCCCTGGCCTGACGATCGATTTTCATCAGCCAGGCCCGCACGCGGTCGCCGGGACGCAGATTTTCCTTGGGAATCATCTGGTCGCGCGGCAACAGGGCTTCGATGCGCCCGGCCTCGATGATGGCACTGCCGCGCTCCATGCGCTTGACCGTACCACTGACCAGGAACTCCTTGCGATCGAGGAAGTCGTTGAGCAGTTGCTCGCGCTCGGCATCACGAATCTTCTGCAGGATCACCTGCTTCGCCGCCTGCGCCCCGATACGCCCGAAATCGATCGGCTCAAGCCCCTCCTCGATGAAGTCCTCAAGCGCAATGTCGGGAATCTGCTGTTGCGCAGCGGTCAGCCCGATCTGCTGTTCCGGATTCTCGACCATGTCGTCGGGAACCACCAGCCAGCGGCGAAAGGACTCGTATTCGCCGGTCTCGCGATCGATGTCCACGCGGACATCGGCTTCGTCGTTGGTACGTTTTTTTGTCGCGGACGCCAACGCCAGTTCAAGCGCGCCAAAAACGATGTCCCGCGGAACATTCTTCTCGCGGGCCAGGGCATCGACCAACAGCAGCAATTCACGGCTCATGTGAGTCCTCCAGCATTAATCAGAACTTCGGCACCAGGCGCGCCCGATCTATATTCTCGAGCGGGAACTGGTGCAGTGTTTCATTCGTTCGCAGGCATACCATTTCAACGCCACCTTCTTCCTGCAATCCCTCCAGCACACCGCTGAAATTGCGCTGGTTGCCCAGCGGAACACGCAGCTTGAGCTGCACTTCCTGCCCGGCGAAGCGCTGGTAGTCAGCGGGTTTGACAAGCGCTCGATCGAGTCCGGGAGAGGACACTTCAAGGCGGTCATAATCGACGTTCTCGACCATGAACACGCGGCTGAGCTGGCTGCTTACCGCAGCGCAATCCTCGACGCTGATGCCGCTCTTTTCCGCGCCTTCCGGCCTGTCGATGAAGACGCGCAGCAGCCGGGCGCGCGGACTGGTCTCGAATTCCACCAGTTCGTAGCCCAAACCAACAACAGTCGTTTCAATCAAATCAAGCAGTTGCATGAAAACTCACAAACGCGTCGCACAAATAGAAAATGGGCCAAAAAGCCCATTCCTTTTCTCTCCCGAGAACGGTGCCAACCAAAGACGAAAGATTATAGCAGAGGCGTCATTTCTCTGCAAAATCAATTCGATTGCCGTCGACTTCGTCGTCGTCAAGCTCGTCTTCGCCATCGCTAACCATGCCGGGATCGGATCCCGCAGGAGCGGTCTTTTGCTCAGGGGGCAGCAGTTTCAACAACTCCGCGACCTCGCTGGGCTCCAGGTCGCGGCACTGGCCGCGCTTGAGGCGCGGCGAGAGATGCACCGGTCCATAGCGCACGCGCATCAGGCGGCTGACCATCAGGCCCACGGCCTCGAACATGCGCCGGACTTCCCGGTTGCGCCCTTCTGACAGAACCACGCGATACCAGCGATTGGCGCCCTCGCCACCGGCTTCCTCGATGAGGCTGAAGCTGGCCAGGCCGTCTTCGAGCTGCACTCCGCTGCGCAGGCGTTCCAGCATCTCTGGTGTCGCCTCGCCCAGAACGCGTACGGCGTATTCGCGCTGGATTTCGTAGCGCGGATGCATCATTCGATTGGCCAGGCCACCGTCGTTGGTGAACAGCAGCAGGCCGCAGGAATTGAAATCCAGCCGGCCAATCGATATCCAGCGTCCGCTCTTCAGCCGCGGCAGCCTGGCAAATACGCTGGGTCGTCCATCGGGATCGTCCTTGGAGACAATCTCGCCCTCAGGCTTGTGGTACACCAGCACGCGCGGCAGGCGCAGGCCGAACTTGAGCTGCACCAGCTTGCCATTGACGCGTATCTTGTCCTCCGGGCCAACGCGCTGACCCACGTGCGCCGGCTCCCCATTGACGCTGACACGACCCGCAACGATCCATTCTTCGAGCTCGCGCCGCGAGCCGTAGCCGGCATCGGCCAGCGCCTTATGCAGCTTGGGCGGGTCGATGAAGACCGGATCGTTGCGGCGTTTTGCGTGCGCCGGCAGCGCCGAGCCGCCGCGAACACGCGGAGCATCGCCCTGGGGCCCCGGACGGCCTTGCGGAGGCCGGAACGGACTAGCCTTGCGCGCCGGGCGCGGAGGACTGTTCCGCTTCCCGTTCGGCGAGGTCGAGTTGCCCGGTGGCGAGGTCGGCTGACCGCTGCT
>JBAZOF010000012.1:0-24674 GCA_041648855.1 Sulfuritalea sp.
GTTCGCGCAAGTGTGCCGGAAGGAGAATCGAGGCAACGGGAAAGTTTTCGTAGTGATCGACGGCCATGGTGCGGCAGGAGTATATACAGGGCCGCACGTGCCGCCCTCGACTTTGGCCCGGATTGTCGCGGCGCGAGCCTCGGGCAGGCGATGGGGCGGGATCGCCCCAAGTCGGAAAGAAATGGTGAAAGCGGTTAAAATTCACAATCCACGTCGTGTCGTTTTGGCTTTGATTACCGGCCGTTTGCGGCATGGGCCCAGGTGGCGGAATTGGTAGACGCACCAGATTTAGGTTCTGGCGCCGCGAGGCGTGGGGGTTCGAGTCCCTTCCTGGGCACCAGTAGCTGGGGGCGTGGTCCCGGAATTTGGCGCGAGTGTTTTTTTCAATGAATTCTTCAATGACGGATATAGAGATGACGGACAAGGCAACGACGGACGTGGCAATCGATACCAGCAGCGCGCTGGAGCGGCGCATCGAAATGACTGTGGCGATGGCCGAGATCGACAAGGATGTCGAGCAGCGCCTTAAGCAGATGTCGCGCACCGTGAAGATGGCGGGTTTCCGTCCGGGCAAAGTGCCGATGAAAATGGTCGCCCAGCAATATGGCTCCCAAGCGCGTTCGGAGGCGATCGGCGCGGCAGTGGAAAAGGCCTATGGCGAGACGATTCGCGAGCAGAAGCTGCGCGTCGCCGGTTATCCGCGCATCGAGCCGAAGGCTGATGCCAGCCCGGGACTGCTGGGTTTCACCGCGATTTTCGAGGTCTATCCCGAAATCACGCTGGCAGACATCGCCGGCCAGGCGATCGCCAAGCCGACCCTGACGGTGACCGACGCCGAGGTGGCCAAGACACTCGACGTGCTGCGCAAGCAGCGCACCACCTATGTCGAAACCGACCGTCCGGCGGCGAAGGATGATCGTCTGGTGATCGATTTCACCGGACGCAAGGATGGCGAGGAGTTTCCCGGCGGCAAGGCCAGCGACTTCGCGGTGATGGTGGGCGGCGGCCAGATGCTGCCGGATTTCGAAGCCCAGCTTGAAGGCGTCAAGGCAGGCGACAAGAAGGTCTTTGATGTCAACTTTCCGGCCGACTATCAGGCCGCGGAACTGGCCGGCAAGACGGTCCAGTTCGAGGTGGCCGTGAAGAAGGTCGAGTCCGCCCGCTTGCCGGAGATCGATGCCGACTTCGCGAAGCAGCTCGGCGTCACCGATGGCGACGTCGACAAGATGCGCGTCGAGGTTCGCTCGAATCTGGAACGCGAAGTCAAGAAGCGTCTGCTGGCGAAAGTCAAGGAGCAGGTCATGGAGGCGCTGCTCAAGGTCAATCCGATCGAGGTGCCCAAAGCCCTGGTCGAGATCGAGTCGCAGCAAATGGCCGACGCGGCGCGCCGTGACATGGAATCGCGCGGCATGGGGATGAAGAACATTCCGGTCGAGGCCTCCTGGTTCACCGAACAGGCGATGCGTCGCGTGAAACTTGGCTTGCTTCTTGCTGAGTTGGTCAAGGCCAAGGACCTTCATGTCAAACCCGAACAAGTGCGCGCCATCGTCGACGAATTTGCCGAGACCTTCGAAGACCCCAGGGAAGTGGTCCGCTGGTACTATTCCCAGCCGGAGCGGCTGGCCGAGGCAGAGGCGCTGGCGCTGGAGAACAATGTCGTGGATTGGGTGCTTGCCAATACCAGTGTCAGCGAAACCCCCATCGCCTTTGATGAACTGATGGGGAATGCAGCTTGATTTTCCCGGAGATGTCCATGTACGGTTCGCGACAAAATGGTGGTGCCTTCGACGCACCGACTCCTGACACCCAGGCGCTGGGCCTCGTGCCCATGGTCATCGAGACCAGCGGCCGCGGCGAGCGGGCCTACGACATCTATTCGCGCCTGCTGCGCGAGCGGGTGATCTTCCTGGTTGGCCCGGTCAACGACGGCACGGCGAACCTGATCGTGGCGCAGCTGCTGTTCCTTGAATCGGAAAACCCGGACAAGGACATCTTCTTCTACATCAATTCGCCTGGCGGTTCCGTTACTGCCGGGATGGCCATCTACGACACGATGCAGTTCATCAAGCCGAACGTATCGACGCTATGCATCGGCCAGGCGTGCAGCATGGGCTCGTTCCTGCTCGCCGCCGGCGAGAAGGGCAAGCGCTACTGCCTGCCGAATTCCCGCGTGATGATTCATCAGCCCATGGGTGGCTTCCAGGGGCAGGCCTCGGACATCGAGATCCACGCCAAGGAAATCTTGTTCCTCAAGCAGAAGCTCAACAGCATGCTGGCGCACCATACCGGCCAGTCGATCGAGCGCATCGAGCGCGATACCGATCGCGACAACTTCCTTTCGGCCGAGGCGGCCGTGGAGTATGGTCTGGTCGACAAGGTACTTACTAGTCGCGACGAAGCCGCCGAGCCTGCCAAAGCTTGAGCGTTCGCGCGGACGGAGACAAAGATGGCAGACAAGAAATCGGGTAGCGGCGAAAAGTTGTTGTATTGCTCCTTCTGCGGCAAGAGCCAGCATGAAGTCAAGAAACTGATCGCGGGCCCTTCCGTTTTTATCTGCGACGAGTGCATCGAACTCTGCAACGACATCATTCGCGACGAGATTGCCGCCGAGCCGGATGGCACGCCGAAGCGCGAACTGCCGGCGCCGAAGGAGATTCGCGAGATGCTCGATCAGTACGTGATCGGGCAGGATTCGGCGAAGAAGATCCTTGCCGTGGCTGTCTACAACCACTACAAGCGCATCCGGCATCAGGAAAAGGGCAGCGACGGCATCGAACTGTCGAAGAGCAACATCCTGTTGATCGGCCCGACCGGGTCCGGCAAGACTCTGCTGGCGCAAACTCTGGCGCGCACCCTCAACGTGCCCTTCGTCATGGCCGACGCGACCACGCTGACCGAGGCGGGCTATGTCGGCGAGGACGTCGAGAACATCATCCAGAAGTTGCTGCAAAAGTGCGACCATGAGGTCGAGAAGGCCCAGCAGGGCATTGTCTACATTGATGAAATCGACAAGATTTCACGCAAGTCGGACAACCCCTCGATCACGCGCGATGTGTCCGGCGAGGGCGTTCAGCAGGCGCTGCTGAAGCTGATCGAAGGCACGGTGGCGAGCATTCCGCCGCAGGGCGGGCGCAAGCACCCGAACCAGGATTTCATCCAGATCGACACCACCAACATCCTGTTCATTTGCGGTGGCGCCTTCGACGGGCTGGACAAGGTGATTCGCAGCCGTTCGGAGAAGGGCGGCATCGGCTTCGGCGCCGAGGTGAAAAGCCGCGACGCCAGCAATGTCAGCGAGATGCTTAGGCAGGTCGAGCCCGAGGACATGATCAAGTTCGGCCTGATTCCGGAATTGATCGGCCGCCTGCCCGTGATTGCGACCTTGCAGGAACTCGACGAAGCTGCCCTGGTCGAAATACTGGTGGAACCGAAAAATGCGCTGATCAAGCAGTATCACAAGCTTTTTGCCATGGAAGGCGTGGAACTTGAAGTGCGTCCTTCGGCGCTTCAGGCAATTGCCAAGAAAGCCTTGAAGCGGAAGACCGGTGCGCGCGGCTTGCGTTCGATCCTCGAAAATGTGCTGCTCGACACCATGTACGAGTTGCCCACGATGGAGAGTGTGAGCAAAGTCGTGATCGACGAAAGTACCATCGAAAGCGGTGCCCAGCCGCTGATGATCTACGTCGATCAGCCCAAGGTTTCGGGTTCCAACTGACTCGGCAGCGATTGCTGCCTTGAATACCTGTCACCCGCCCCAATGTGGACGACGTGACTCATAACCGAAGGACACGATGATGTCTGGCCTGCCCGCCTCCCCAGTAGATACCCAATCCCTGCCCCTGTTGCCCTTGCGCGACGTGGTGGTATTCCCGCACATGGTAATTCCACTGTTCGTCGGACGCCCGAAGTCCATCAAAGCGCTGGAAACGGCCATGGAGGCCGGCAAGAACATCCTCCTCGTGGCGCAGAAGTCCGCGGCCAAGGATGAGCCTGTGCCGGAGGACATGTACGAGATCGGCTGTCTCGCCAACATCCTGCAGATGCTCAAGCTGCCGGACGGCACTGTCAAAGTGCTAGTCGAAGGCGTGCAGCGCGCACGGGTGCTTCGGATTGAAGACCAGCGGACGATGTTTGTTGCCGATGTCAGCCTGATTCCCGTCGAAGAGCGTGCCGACAACGAGATCGAAGCCATGCGCCGCACTGTCTTGGCGCAGTTCGACCAGTACGTCAAGCTCAACAAGAAAATACCGCCCGAGGTGCTGACCTCGCTGGCTGGTATCGAGGAGGCAGGGCGTCTGGCCGATACGATCGCCGCGCATCTGCCCTTGAAGCTCGAACAGAAGCAGGACGTGCTGGAGGTTTTCGGCGTCGCCGAGCGGCTGGAGAAATTGCTCGGCCAACTTGAAGCCGAACTCGACATCCTCCAGGTCGAAAAGCGCATCCGTGGCCGCGTCAAGCGCCAGATGGAAAAGAGTCAGCGCGAGTATTACCTCAACGAGCAGGTCAAGGCCATCCAGAAGGAACTCGGCGAAGGTGAAGAGGGCGCCGACATCGACGAGATGGAGAAGAAGATCAAGGCGGCGGGCATGAGCAAGGAAGCCCTGGCCAAGGTCAACGCCGAAGTGAAGAAGCTCAAGCTGATGTCGCCCATGTCGGCCGAAGCCACGGTGGTGCGCAACTACATCGAAACCGTGCTGGGCCTGCCGTGGAAGAAGAAGTCGCGCATCAGTAAGGACCTGTCTGCCGCCGAGAGGATTCTCGACCGCGACCACTATGGCTTGGAAAAGGTCAAGGAACGCATTGTCGAATACCTTGCCGTGCAACAACGCGTGGACAAGGTCAAGGCGCCGATTCTGTGTCTGGTCGGGCCTCCCGGCGTGGGCAAGACCTCGCTCGGCCAGTCGATCGCCAAGTCTACCAATCGCAAGTTCGTGCGCATGGCCTTGGGCGGCGTGCGTGACGAGGCTGAAATCCGCGGCCACCGGCGCACCTACATTGGTTCGATGCCGGGCAAGATTCTGCAGAACATGGCCAAGGTCGGGGTCAAGAACCCGCTGTTCCTGCTCGACGAAGTCGACAAGATGGGCCAGGATTTCCGCGGCGATCCCTCGTCGGCATTGCTCGAAGTGCTCGACCCGGAGCAGAACCATACTTTCCAGGATCACTACATCGAAGTCGATTTCGACTTGTCCGATGTCATGTTCGTCGCCACGGCCAACACGCTGAACATACCGGCGGCCCTGCTCGATCGCCTGGAGGTGATCCGCCTCGCCGGATACACGGAGGACGAGAAAATCAATATCGCTCTGCGCTATCTGGTGCCGAAGCAGATGAAGAACAACGGCATCAAGCGGGACGAACTCTCGATCACCGAGGATGCCCTGCGCGACATCGTGCGCTACTACTCGCGCGAGGCGGGCGTGCGTGCGCTGGAGCGCGAGATCTCGAAGATCTGCCGCAAGGTGGTGAAGTCGCTGGTGATGAAGGCACGCAAGAACAAGATCGTGGTGAATGCCAAGAATCTCGACAAGTTCCTTGGCGTGCGCCGTTACAGCTTCGGCATGGCAGAAAAGGAAAATCAGATCGGGCAGGTCACTGGCCTGGCGTGGACCGAAGTCGGCGGCGAACTGCTGACCATTGAAACTGTCGCCTTGCCCGGAAAGGGCAAGACCATGACCACCGGCAAGCTGGGCGAAGTCATGCAGGAGTCGATTCAGGCCGCGCTGTCCGTCGTGCGCAAGCGCAGCCAGTCGCTCGGCATAGCGGACGATTTCTACCAGAAGAACGACATCCACATTCACTTGCCGGAAGGCGCGACACCGAAGGATGGCCCCAGCGCTGGTATCGCCATCTGCACTGCGCTGGTTTCGGTTCTGACGGGGATCCCGGTGCGTGCGGATGTGGCGATGACGGGTGAGATCACCTTGCGCGGCGAAGTGCTGCCGATCGGTGGCCTCAAGGAAAAGCTGCTGGCAGCCGTGCGCGGTGGCATCCGAGTGGCGCTGATTCCCGAGGAAAACGTCAAGGACTTGGCGGAGATTCCCGAGACCATCAAGAACCGGATCGAGATTCAGCCGGTGCGGTGGATCGACAAGGTGCTGGAACTCGCTCTGGAACGAATGCCTCAGCCGCTGCCGGAGCAAGCTGCAGCGCCGGCCGTGGCGGCGGTTGTCGGCGACGCCGCGGCGACCGGTGTGGTCACCCACTGACGCCGGCCCGCGAAGCGGCATTCCCGGCGCGCAAGGCGAGCACGAACTGATAGAATTGTTGCCGGCTGTCCGAGGTGGGCAGCCGCCGTTCAGCGGGTGCTTAGCTCAGTTGGTAGAGCGTCGCCCTTACAAGGCGAATGTCGGCGGTTCGACCCCGTCAGCACCCACCAGCAATACCAAGGGCTTGCAGCAATGCAGGCCCTTATTTCAAGTGCGGCGTGCTTCTGCCGGCGCCGTTGATGCGGAAACGACGGATTTCAGACCGCAGACAAGGGTGAGGATCGCGGTAATACGGAGTAAGCTTCAAACGCATCGAGCAGGGGTCCAATTGGTTGACGGTACGCGTTCAAACCTTGCTTGCGGTGTTATCGTATAAACACGAAAATTTTGGGTTTCAGCCAGACAATCACGCATACGTATGGAACTTCGGGAAATTCCTGTTGAACAGCTGACCTTCGGGATGTTCATCTCCAAGCTCGACAGGCCATGGACGGAAACGCCTTTTGCGTTTCAGGGCTTCGTCCTTAAAAAAGAGAAGCAGCTCGAGGTCCTGAAAAAGTACTGCAAACACGTCTTCGTCGACCCGGAAAAAGAGGACGTACCGGAGGTTGGCAAGGTCACGGCGGAGGACGTGGCGAAAATTCGAGGCACGACGGTCTACAGGGAGGCTGCGAGTGTCGAAGTCGAGTTGCCCGCCGCCCGGAAAACCTATACGAACACGACGGTAGTCGTGAGGGAACTGTCACGAGCCGTGGAGATCGGAAGCTCGATCGACAGTTCAAGGGCGCATGAAGCGGCCGCCCAGATTACAGAGAGCGTCGTGCGCAATCCCGATGCGATGGCGCTGCTGATCAAGCTGCAGGAGAAGAGTGGCGCCACCCTCAGCCGGGCCGTTGAGATTTCCGTGATGATGACCATCTTCGGGCGCTTCCTGCAGCTGCCGCAGGACCGCCTGGAAATCCTCGGCATGCTGGGACTGCTGCAGGACGTCGGCAAGCTCAAGCTGCCCACCGAGCTTGCTGCGCGCGGGCCGGCCAACGACGAGGAAATGGAACTCTACCAGACGCACGTGAACCATTCGGTCCGAATCCTGAGCAGCACGCCGGGCATTCCCCCCGAGTTGCCAGGACTTGCGTCGCTGCATCACGAGCGTTTCGACGGGAGTGGCTATCCGCGCGGACTGCGCGGGGATGCGATCGCCTTTTCCGGTCTGATCGCGGGAATAGTCGACACCTTCGATACGCTGACGGCGCCAAAACCGTTCGGGGGCGGGCTGTCCCCGGCGAACGCACTCAGCATTATTTACAAAGGACGGGGGAAGCAGTTTCACCCCGCGCTGGTCGAACAGTTCATTCAGTGCATCGGTGTCTTCCCCGTAGGGAGCGTGGTCGAATTGAACAGCGGCGAGGTTGCGATCGTGATCGCGCAGAATATGGTGCGTCGCATGCAACCGCGCATCATGGTCGTCAAGGATGCCAAGGGCAACCCGCTCACACCCTACAAGATGCTCGACCTGATGAAGGAACCCAAGGTCAGGCCCGACGAGCCCTACCGAATTCAGCGCTCCCTGGAGTACGACTCGGTCAAGATCGATCCGCGCGAGCTCTTCCTGTGAGCGAAGCGGACTCCGCCGCGTCGGCGGGAGCCGTGGGCCTCTTCGCTACCGACGCAGTCCAGTTTCACGAGGCGCTTCGCGGTGCCGTCGAGGATAGACGGGCGGACGGCGGCAAATTGGCTGTGCTGCTCATTGAATGTGGCGTGATCAGTCGCATCGACGCCGTCTGGGGTTATGAAGTCGGCGATGCCGTCCGCAATCGCGTTACCGCATCGCTGCGGGCCGATGTGCTTCGCCCGGGCGATCTTGTCGGCGAGATGGGCCGCGATGATTTTGCCTGCCTCCTTTCCACCGTCGAAGGGCCTGCCGTGGCGCTGCTGGCGGCAAAGAAGACGTTGCGCGCGCTGAATACGCCGTTCTGGATCGGCGAAGAGGAAATCTTTGCCAATCCGGCGATCGGGATTGCGATTTACCCGGCCCACGGTGATCAGGCGGAAATCCTGTTGCAGCGGGCAAAGGGCGCCTGTGCGCTCGCCCGCGAGCTGCCCGACCGTATTGCCGATCATGCGGAAGACCGGGAGAACCCGGCGGCATCGAAACTGCTGTACGAAAATCGTTTGCGCACGGCCGTCGCGGAGGATGCGCTCGAACTGGTCTTCCAGCCGCAGTACGATTTGCGCCGGGGCCAGGTCATGGGCGCAGAAAGCCTGCTGCGCTGGCGCGATCTCCCCCTTGGCTTGATTGCCGCAGAGGACGCGTTCGCCGCAGCGGAATCGGCGGGCACGGTCACCGAACTGGTCTCCTCGATATTGAATCGCGCGTTGCGCAACGTCTCGGAATTTCGTTACAGCGCCGGACTGGACTTGCGTATCGGCGTCAAGCTTCCAGCGCGGGTGCTGCTGCACACGGAGCTTCCCGAAGTGATCCAGCGCGCGCTGGGCACCTGGAGCCGGCGCGCGGGGCTGCTGATTCTGGAGATCGGGGAGACATCGGTGCTGGCCGCGGAGCCGGTCGCGAGGGAAACGCTCGGGCGGCTGAGGGAGCTCGGGGTGAAGCTCTCGATCGACGATCCGGGAGTGGCGCTTTCATCGCTGTTCTGGCTCGTATCCATGCCGTTTCAGGAAATCAAGATCGACGTCTCGGCGGTCCGCGATCTGGCCGGCGTGCCGAAATCCGATCGCATTCTCCAGTCGATCATCGAGCTCGCTCACCACCTCCGGCTTGATGTCGTGGCTGTGGGTGTCGCCGACGATGCTGCGGCGGGCCGCCTCAAGGAGCTGGGTTGCGACTACATGCAGGCCGACTACAAGGGGCCGGCGCTCGACCCCAAGGGCTTCGTCGAGCGCTTCGGATTCAATGAGGGCTGAAGCCGGCGCGGCGGTCGAATGTTTGCCATCGGGATTGCCCGTTGCGATTCGAGACCGCGTGAAATTCGGGTAAAATTTCAATCTCTTGGCAAAGGCGAACTGCTGTTCGCCTTTGTCGCATTCAGGGTTTACAACGCATGCTTGATTTCATTCGCAACAACAAGAAGATCACCCAGATCTTTCTTGCACTGATCACGCTCCCGTTTGCCTTCTGGGGTGTCGATTCCTACGTTCGCAACGCCGATGTAGGAGCCGGTGTCGCCTCTGTCGGCAGCAGCAAGATCAGCCGCCAGGAATTGGCATCGGCCTTGCGCGAACAGCAGGATCGGATGCGCGCCCAGTTGGGTGACAAGCTCGACCCGGCCCTGTTCGAAACGCCTCAGATGCGCCGCGCCGTGCTCGATTCGCTGGTAACGCAAAGGCTGCTGGCCGAACAGGCACAGAAAGTGCGGCTGGTCGTGGGCAACGATCAATTGGCCCAGTTCATCGCCGGCGTTCCCTCGCTGCAGGAAAACGGCAAGTTTTCCAAGGAGCGCTACGAGGCCTTGGTGGCAGGGCAAGGCATGAGCAAGGAGATGTTCGAGGCGCGCCTGCGCCAGGACATGGCCATGCAGCAGCTGATGCTGCCGGTTACCGAAGCCGGAATCGTCGGTCAGGCCGCCGCAAGCCGCTGGTTGGCGACACAGTTGGAACAGCGTGAGGTCGCCGAGATGCGATTGGTGCCGGAGGCCTACGGCGGCCGGGTGAAGCTTGCCGCCGACGCCGCTCAAAAATTCTACGAAGCGAATCGCAAGAAGTTTGAACTGCCGGAGCAGGTGCGCGCGGAGTTCCTGGTGCTGAACCGCGACGCGTTGACTGCTCAGGCAACGGTCAGCGACGATGAAGTCAAAGCCTACTATCAGTCGCATGCGGATCGCTACAAGGAAGGCGAGACGCGACGTGCCAGTCATATCCTGATTCGTGCCGCCAAGGATGCGCCCGATGCGGAGGCCAAGGCGGCAAAGGCCAAGGCGGATGAGTTGCTGGCACAGGTCAGGAAGGCCCCGGGAGATTTTGCCAAGCTCGCCAAGGCAAACTCCCAGGACCCCGGATCGGCCGCAAAGGGAGGGGATCTCGACTGGTTCGGTCGCGGCGCGATGGTGAAAGCATTTGAGGAAACCGCCTTTGCGCTGAAAGAAGGCCAGATTTCCGACGTCGTGCGGTCCGATTTCGGCTTTCACATCATCCGCGTAACCGGTGTCCGTGCTGAACGGGTCAAGCCGCTGGAGGAAGTCAAGGCGGACATCGTGGCCGAGATCAAGCGCGAGGCCGGGATGAAGAAGTACGCGGAAGCGGCAGAGGCTTTTGGCAACATGGTCTATGAACAAGCCGACAGCCTGAAGCCGGCAGCCGAGAAATGGAAACTTGAGTTGCGACAGACCCCGTGGTTTGCCAAGGGCGACAAGTTGCCTCCGCCTTTCGACAATCAGAAGCTGGCCGCCGCCTTGTTCAGCGACGATGGCCTGAAGAACAAGCGCAATACCGAGGCGGTTGAAGTCGCTCCGGGTTCCCTGGTATCCGCGCGCGTGCTCGAGCACAAGCCGGCAGCCCTGCAGCCGCTTGAGGCGGTCAAGAGCGATATCGAGAAGTACCTGATTCGCGAGGAAGCACTCAGTCTGGCGAACAAGGATGGGGAGGAGAAGCTGGCGCGATTGGCAAAAGGCGAAGCGGTCGATCTGAAGTGGTCGCCTGCCCGCAACGTCAGCCGCACTGCGGGGCAAGGGCTACCGCCCGATGCCTTGCGGACCGTATTCAAGGCGGATACCGCAAAGCTGCCGGCATATGCGGGTTTTGCCGTACCCGGCAGCGGTTATGCCCTGTATCGCATCAGTTCGGTCAAGGGCGTAGGGGAGATTGGCAAGGACGATCCGCTGGGTCGCGCGCTGGGCCAGAAATATGCTCGCTTTGTCGCAGAGGAAGAGTTCGCGGCCTGGATGTCGACCCTCAAGGAGAAATTCCCGGTAGAGATAAACAAGGTCGTGCTGGAAAGCAAGGAGCGCTGAGCTGCCGAGCGCCAAAAAACAAAGCCCCGCATTTCGGGGCTTTGTTTTTTTGGCGCGGCGATCGGTCTAGCCGGGCAGCGGGTCGGCATTTCCCATGGCAGTGGTGTGCGTGCCGCCATCGACATAGAGAATCTCGCCGGTGATGCCGCTGGCCAGATCGGACAGCAGAAAGGCTGCGGCGTTGCCGACTTCGTCGATGGTTACGTTGCGGCGCAGCGGGGCGTGATGGGCGTTGTAGGCCAGCAGTTTGCCGAAGTTGCCGATGCCCGATGCGGCAAGCGTCTTGATCGGACCTGCCGAGAGCGCGTTGGCGCGGATACCCTGCGGGCCTAGACAGAAGGCCAGATAACGCGTTGCTGCTTCGAGACTGGCCTTGGCGAGACCCATGGTGTTGTAGTTGGGCATGGTGCGCACGGCGCCGAGGTAGCTCAGTGCCAGCAGTGACGGGTTGTTGCCCTTGAGCAAGAGGGGGCGGGCGGCCTTCGCCAGTGCGGGGTAGCTGTAGGACGACACGTCGTGCGCTATGCGGAAAGACTCGCGCGAGATGCCATCCAGAAAGTCACCCTCGATCGCCTCATTGGGGGCGAAGGCGATGGAATGCACCAAGCCGTCGAGCCCGTCCCAATGCTTGCCGAGTTCGACGAAAAGGGCTTCGATCTGTGCGTCTTCGGCGACGTCGCAGGGGAAGATCGCCTTCGAGCCGAACTCGTCGGCGAACTTGGCGATGCGATCGCGGACACGGTCGTTCTGGTAGGTGAAGGCGAGGTCGGCGCCTTCGCGGTGGCAGGCTTTGGCGATGCCGTAAGCGATTGACCGGTTCGAGATCAGGCCGGTGATCAGAATGCGTTTGCCAGCGAGAAATCCCATCGCTTTTTCCTTGGTTGAATCAGACTGCGGATTATAGCGGATCAGCTAAACTCGCCGTCATGCGTAGCGTATTCTCCTGTCTGCTTGTCCTGCTGCTGACTGGTTGCGGCAGTGCCTGGAATGATCCGTATCCGGCAGCGGATCGCGGCAGGAACATCCTGTACAGCGCATTCACCGACCGACCCAAGCATCTCGATCCGGTGCAGTCGTACAGCGAAGACGAGATCACGTTTACGGCGCAGATTTATGAACCGCCGCTGCAGTACCACTATCTCAAGCGACCCTATGCGCTGATCGCCGCCACGGCCGAGGCCGTACCGCAACCGCGCTATCTGGATGCACAGGGGCGCACCTTGCCGGAAGGCGTCGATGCGGCAAGGATCGCCTACACCGACTATGTGATCACGCTCAAGCCAGGCATCCGCTATCAGCCGCATCCGGCTTTCGCCCGCAAGGCGACGGGCGAGTATGCCTATCACTCGCTATCCATGCAGGAATTGGAGCGCATCAGTACGCTGAGCGAATTCACGCAGCGTGACACACGGGAATTGACGGCTGACGACTACGTCTATGGCTTGAAGCGCCTGGCGCATCCGCGACTGCATTCGCCGATCTTTGGCTTGATGGACGACTACGTGGTCGGTCTCGGCGATTTCGCCGGGCGCCTGAAGGCAGGGAAGGACAGGCCATGGATCGACTTGCGTGAGCACCGTCTTGAGGGTGCCGAGGTCATCGATCGTTATCGCTACCGGATCAGGGTAAAGGGCAAGTACCCGCAGTTCATCTACTGGCTGGCGATGCCCTTCTTTGCCCCCATGCCATGGGAGGCGGACAAGTTCCACAGCCAGCCGGGGATGGCAGAGAAGAACCTGACGCTGGACTGGTATCCGATCGGCACCGGGCCCTACATGCTGACCGAGAATAATCCCAATGCGCGCATGGTGCTGGAGCGGAATCCGAATTTTCGCCAGGAAACCTATCCTTGCGCAGGCGAGGCGGAGGATGCCGGGGCGGGTCTTATCAAGGACTGCGGCAAGCTGCTGCCCTTCATCGACAAGGTGGTGTTCACTCGCGAGAAGGAGCAGATTCCCTACTGGAACAAGTTCCTGCAGGGCTATTACGATGCTTCGGGCATCTCTTCGGACGCCTTCGATCAGGCGGTACAGGTGACCGCAGGCGAGATTACCCTGTCCGACGACATGCGCGCGCAAGGAATCTCCTTGACCACCTCGGTGGCGACATCGAGCATGTACATGGGTTTCAACTGGCTTGACCCGCTGGTTGGCGGCATCGATCCTAAAACGGCGGTAAGCGCGCGCAAACTGCGCCAGGCGATTTCCATCGCCCTCGATCAGGAAGAGTTCATTTCGATTTTCCAGAACGGTCGCGGCGTCGCGGCTCAGGGGCCGATCCCGCCCGGCATCTTCGGTTACCGCGAGGGCGCCGCAGGCATCAACCGCCACATGTACGATTGGGGCGACGGCCAGCCCCGGCGCAAGTCGATCACCGAAGCGAAGCGTTTGCTGGCCGAGGCCGGATGGCCCAACGGACGTGATGCCAAGTCCGGCGAGCCGCTGGTCATCAATCTCGATACCACCGCCACCGGTGTCGGCGCCAAGGCGCGCATCGACTGGCTCAACAAGCAGTTCGCCAAGATCGATACGCAGCTGGTGGTGCGCAGCACCGACTACAACCGCTTCCAGGAAAAAGTGCGCAAGGGCGCGGTGCAGCTGTTCTATTTCGGCTGGAATGCGGACTATCCCGATCCCGAGAACTTCATGTTTCTGCTTTACGGCAAGCAGGGCAAGGTGAAGTACAGCGGCGAGAACGCCGCGAACTACGAGAACCCGGAATATGACCAGCTGTTCGAGCGCATGAAGGCGATGGAAAACGGCGCAGAGCGCCAGCAACTGATCGATCGCATGACTGCCATTCTGCATCGGGACGCCCCCTGGATCTGGGGCTTTCATCCAAAGGACTACACCTTGCGCCATGCTTGGCTGACCAACAGAAAGCCGAGCAAGGTCGGCCACAACACGCTCAAGTATCAGCGCGTCGACGCGGCCTTGCGCGAGCAGCGTCGTGCCGAGTGGAACCGTCCGGTGGTTTGGCCGTTGCTGGTGCTTGTGCTGGTGGTCGGCGCGGCGATATGGCCGGCCTGGCGTGGCTATCGGCGGCGGGAGACCGCGACCGCACGCTAGATCGCCGTTACCTTCCCGCGAAGCGGAATCCCAGGTACGCAAAGCGCACCAGCGCCGACTGTTGAACCGGACTTATTCTTCTATGGGCTGCCAGACACCGTGGCGCAGCGCTTCGAGCGGGCGGAACCGGGCCTTGTAGGTCATCTTGCGGCTATCGCGAATCCAGTAGCCGAGATACAGCCACGGCAGGTCCACGTGCTGGCACTGGGCGATCTGCCAGAGGATGGCGAAGGTGCCGTAGCTGGCATTCGGGATGTCCGGATCGTAGAAGGTATACACGGACGAGAGCCCGTCGGCCAGCACGTCGATGATGCTGACGACTCGCAGCACGCCTTCTTCGCGGAACTCGACCAACCGGCTGTCGACATGGGTTTGCAGCAGGAAATGTGCGTATTGGTCGCGGCTGTCCTGATCCATGCCGCCGCCCGAATGGCGGGCCGCCTGATAGCGCTGGTAGAGCTGATAGTGCTCCTCGCGAAACGTCAGGCTGCATTCGCGCGCGGTGAGCGCCACGTGCTGGGTCAGGGCGCGGCGTTGACTTCGGTTGGGCACGAACTCTGCCACGTTGAGCCGCACCGGCTGGCATTCGCGGCAGGCATCGCAATACGGACGATAGGTGAACACGCCGCTGCGGCGGAAGCCGGCGCGCACCAGTTCGCTGTAGGTGGCGCTGTCGATCAGGTGGGTCGGCGTGGCAACTTGCGAGCGGGCGATGCGGCCAGGCAGGTAGGAGCAGCCGTAAGGCGCCGTGGCATAGAACTGCAACAGCGGAAAGGGCGGCAGGTCGCGCAGGTGCGTCATGGCTGCCGCCTGAAATGACCCTCAATGGCAGCGGCCGGCCAGTGTCCCGGAGCGTCGTCGCGCGCGCACAACTCAGCCAGCCGCGCGGCGAAGTCGCGGCGGGGAATCGGCTTTGCACCGAGAGAGGCGAGGTGAGCGGTTTCCATCTGGCAGTCGATTATGCCGAATCCGCGCTGTTTGAGGTAAGCGCACAAATGGGCGAGCGCAATCTTTGAAGCGTCACGCTGATCGGCGAACATCGATTCGCCGAAGAAGGCCCGGCCAATCGCAATGCCGTAGAGGCCGCCGGCGAGCTTGCCATCGACCCATGTCTCCACGCTGTGCGCATGGCCGAGCCGGTGCAGCTCACGATAGGCGGCCTGCATTTCACGGGTGATCCAGGTTCCGGCCTGACCCTCACGCGGTTTGCCGGCGCAGGCGCGGATGACGGCGCTGAAGGCCGTATCGAGGCGCACTTCATAGTCGGCATTGCGCAGTGTCTTCGCCAGCGAGCGGGAGATCTTCAACTCGTCAGGCACGAGCACCATGCGTGGATCGGGGCTCCACCACAGGATCGGTTCGCCCGTCGAATACCAGGGAAATATCCCTCGCCGGTAGGCGGCGAGCAGGCGTTGCGGGCTGAGGTCGCCGCCGGCGGCGAGCAGGCCGTTGGGTTCGGCCAGCGCTGTTTCAAGCGCAGGAAATACAGGTTCCGGCGGCAGCCAGGGGATCATTGTCCCTGCTGAAAGGTCACGACGTGGTCGACATCGAGCCGAATGCCGATCTTCTCTCCGATGGCGTGGTTGTGGTGTGACGGCACCAGCGACAGTACCTGTGCGCCGGAGGCCAGGCGCAGGGTGTAGAGGAACTCCGCGCCGCGAAAGGCTTTGGCGATGACTTCGGCCTTCACGTCGCTGGCGTCGTCGTGGATCACGTCGTCGGGGCGCAGCAGCACATCCAGCCGGCAGTCGCGCTGGCATTCGGCGCAACTTGAGCCGCAATCGAGCGGAACATCCGAATCGAGTCGGCCCAGTTCCACTTCCACGATCTGGCGCGACAACACCTCGCCGGGCAGGAACACGCCTTGGCCGATGAAATCGGCAACGTGGCGTGTGGCGGGGCGATGGTAAAGGTTGTAGGGCGTATCCCATTGCTCGATGCAACCCTCGCGCATGATGCCCACCATGTCGGCCACGGCAAAGGCTTCGTTCTGGTCGTGGGTGACCAGGATGGCCGCCATGCCGGCGCGCTTGAGAATGTCGCGGACTTCCAGCGACAGGCGTTCGCGCAGTTCGACGTCGAGGTTGGAGAAGGGCTCGTCGAGCAGCAACAGGTGCGGCTGCGGGGCCAGCGCGCGGGCCAGCGCCACGCGCTGCTGTTGGCCGCCGGACAGCTCGTGTGGATAGCGCGCTCCGTGCTCGGCCAAGCCGATCAGTTCCAGCATTTCATCGACGCGTCGCCGTGTCGCCAGCGCCGACTTTTCGCGCAGGCCGAAGCCGATGTTGTCGGCGATCGACAGGTGCGGGAACAGTGCGTAATCCTGAAACACCATGCCGATGCGCCGCGCCTCGGCAGGTATTTGCGACTTTTCGCTGGCGATCGTCGTGCCGTTGAGGCGGACGCTGCCCGACGATGGCTTTTCGAAGCCGGCGATCAGTCGCAGCATGGTGGTCTTGCCGCAGCCCGACGATCCCAGCAGGCAGGCGATTTCACCCTGCGCCAGATTGAAGGACAGGTCGCGGACCACGGCGTGCTTGCCGTAGGCATGACTGACACGATCGACTTCGAGCAAGGGCATGATCGCTGCGTAGATGACTTATTGTGGAGAATGAGTCTCAATTATAATCGGCTGGCCGTGTCCCGCCCCTCCAACTCCTCGCCGCTTGCTGCATTCTCCGTCGCGCTCGCGGTTCTGGTCGCGTTGCCGGTGCTTGCGGTCGTCGCCAACCTTTTCACCGGCGGCACGGGTGACACATGGAGCCACCTGACGGCGACCGTGCTGCCCGAGTATGTGGCGAATTCGATCTGGCTCTGTCTCGGGGTCGGCATCGGCGTCGCGGCGATGGGGACCGGGGCCGCCTGGCTGGTGGCCCTGAACGATTTTCCCGGACGCAGAATTGCGGAATGGGCACTGCTGCTGCCCATGGCGATGCCCGCCTACGTGCTGGCCTACACCTATACGGATTTCCTGCAGTTCGTCGGTCCGGTGCAAACCGGTCTGCGCGAGAGCTTCGGCTGGAGCAAGGGCGACTACTGGTTTCCCGATGTCCGCTCGCTTTCCGGGGCGATCGTGTTGTTTTCCTGTGTGCTCTATCCCTACGTTTACCTGCTGGTGCGCACCGCTTTTCTCGAGCGCGCCGGCGGCATGATCGAAGCTGCGCTCGCGCTCGGCCTTAGCCCTTGGCAGGGGTTCTGGCGCGTTTCGATCCCCTTGGCGCGGCCGGCCATCGCCGCCGGCATGGCGCTGGCGTTGATGGAGACGCTGGCCGATTACGGCACGGTGGCTTACTTTGCGGTGCAGACCTTCACCACCGGGATTTACCGCGCGTGGTTCTCGCTGGGTGACCGCGTTGCCGCCGCGCAGTTGGCGGCGGCCCTGCTCGGTTTCGTCGCCTTGCTGATCCTGCTGGAGCGAATCAGTCGCGGGCGTGCTCGCTATCACGACACCACCGGCCGGCGCCGTGCCACACGCCAGGTGCTCACCGGTTGGCATGCATTGCTGGCGCAGATCGGCTGCGCGATTCCTGTGGTGATCGGCTTTGCGCTGCCGGCGGTGTTGTTGCTGCGTCTTGCCATGGGGGATACGGGCGAAGCAGGGGCCGGTTTTGCCGGGCGCTTTCTGTTGCTGGCAAGGAACAGCCTGACGCTGGCTGCGCTGGCCGCCGTTCTGGCAGCGCTGCTGGCATTGCTGCTGGGTTTCGCGGCACGAGACGGACACAGGCTGCCTCGCCTGGCGAATCGTGTCGTTGGCCTCGGCTACGCCGTGCCGGGGTCGGTCATTGCAGTCGGTGTGCTGATTCCGGTAACACGCCTCGACCACATGCTGGCGGCGCTGTGGCAGCAGATGACGGGGGCCAATCCCGGGCTGATTCTCACCGGAGGCATTGCGGCGCTGGTATATGCCTATCTCGCCCGTTTCCTCGCGATTGCGCTGCAAACCGTGGAGGCAGGCTTGGGCCGCATCACGCCCAGCATGGAAGCAGCGGCGCGCAGTCTCGGCAGCAGCCCGGGTGAAACCTTGCGTCGCGTGCATCTGCCCTTGCTGCGCGGCAGTCTCTTGACTGCGGCATTGCTGGTATTCGTCGATGTGATGAAGGAACTGCCGGCCACGCTGGTGATGCGTCCCTTCAACTTCGATACGCTGGCGACGCAAACCTACACGCTGGCCGCCGACGAACGACTGGCGGAAGCTTCAAGCGCGGCGCTGGCGATTGTCGCGGCCGGCCTGCTGCCCATCATCCTGCTGGCCAGGCAGATTGCGGCGGGGCGCAGCGAGGTCAGTTCCTGTTAGAGCGACTTATGGGTGCCGTCGCACAGGGCGCCGTTGCCGCTTTGTTTGCAGCCGCAGAAATACACGGCCTTGCTTTCCGCAGCGGTGTACTTGACCGGCGTGAACTCGGAACCCTTGTGGCTGCCGTCACAAAACGGCTGCGACTTGCTCTTGCCGCAGGCGCACCAGTAGTAGTCCTTGCCCTTTTCCACGTTGATGGCGAAGGGTGTTTTTGAGGCGATTTCAGGCTTGGACATGGTGCTCTCCGGTGGTCGTTGTGGGGAAAGCGCACTATAGGGGCAATCCTCTGAACGCGAAACGACAGTCCCGGAATTGATTGTTCCGGCTCGGCGAACAATGGCCGGCAAAAGTCGGCGCTGGTGACACGGTGAATCAATGCGCCTGTCGCCTCTGCCGAGGGAAGTCTGGCTGCTACTTCCAGCCGGCGCGGTCGTAAATGCGTTGCGCGGTGACGGCGTTTTTCGCCAGCGTGGCCACCGGCAAACTGTCCGCCTTGAACTTGCCCATGGCGTCGAGCGCCGGGTTCTTGACCGCAACACTCGCCACGGCCGGCCATTCGTTGTTGCCATCGGCGAAGTAACGCTGGGCGTCGTCGCTGGCGAGATATTCGAGGAACTTGACGGCGGATTCCTTGTTCGGTGCTGTCTTCAGCATGCCGCCACCGGAAATGTTGATGTGGGTGCCGAAGCTCTTCTGGTTCGGCCAGATGATGGTGACGCGTTCCATCATGCGGAGATCATCGGGCTTCTCGGAACGCAACAGGCGGGCGAGATAGTAGGTGTTGGAAACCGCCACACCGCATTCTCCGGCTGCAACGGACTTGATCTGGTCGGTGTCGCCACCTTTTGGCGCCCGCGCGAAATTGACCACCACGCCGCGTGCCCATTCCTCGGCCTTGGCTTCGCCGAGGTGGGCGATCAGCGCGGCCATCAGCGAGATGTTGTAGGGGTGGCTGCCCGAGCGTGAACAGACTTTGCCCTTGAGTTTGGGGCCGGCCAGGTCTTCGTAGTTCTGCACGTCTTCCGGCCTGACCAGGTCCTTGTTGGCGACGATGACCCGGGCTCGGGTCGAGAAGGCGAACCAGTCCGGGCTGCGCAGATTGGCCGGAATGCGCTGTTCCAGCGTCTTGGACTTCACAGCGGCGAAGAGGCCCAGTTCGTCCGCCTTGGCCAAGCGCGCGGCATCGACCGTGAGAAAGATATCGGCCGGACTGTTGGCGCCTTCGTTGCGGATGCGCTCCAGAAGCTCGTCTTCCTTGGCTTCGATGCGGTTGATCTTGATCCCGGTTTGCCGGGTGAAATTGGCATAGAGCGCTTCGTCGGTCTGGTAGTGGCGGGCGGAGTAGAGGTTGAGCACCTTTTCCTGCGCTGAGGCTGTGATGGCGCCGAAGGCGAGCAGGGAAAGCAGCAGAAAGGATGATTTCATGGCGGGGAGTTCCAAACCGAGTCAAAAGATATTACGAATTGTATTAAGAATCATTCGCAATGGCAAGGCGAAATAAAACCAGCGCGAGGCTGGCGTCGGCAATGCCTGTTGAGTCGCTAATCGAGGTTGATACGGCGGGCGCCGTTGAATCGCTTCATCCAGTAGCTCTGGCGCAAATCCTCGATCCGGACGCGACCGCCGGTACGCGGAGCGTGGACGAACTGGTTGTCGCCGAGATAGATGCCGACATGGGAAAAGGCGTGGCGCATGGTATTGAAGAAGACCAGGTCGCCAGGGCGCAGTTCGTCGCGGTTGATTTCCTCCCCTGACTTGCTCATTTCCTTCGAGCTGCGCGGCAGCATCAGTCCGAGGCCTTCGCGGAACACATGGCTGACGAAACCGGAACAGTCGAAGCCGCTCTCCGGGGAGCTGCCGCCGCGACGGTAGCGAATACCGAGCAGATCCATGGCCTGATCGATCGCATCTTGCGCCGTGGCCGTGGCGCGATCGACGAAGGATACCTGCAAGGCCGGCGGAACCACGATGGGTTCGTCGGCATGGGCATAAGGGGAAAGAAGCAGGCCGGCGAGCAGAAGAACTCTCGCCAAGCGGGTGGGTATTCCGTGCATGGAGGCGGACTATAGCCTTGACCGCTACCCGCTGTAAACCCTTTAACGCTTTCTAATTCAGCGCCTTGTAAGTATCGTCTGGCTATAATCGTCTGCTGCACCAGGCAACCGATCACAAGGTCGACTGCTGACAGGGCATGAATTCGAGGAGGCTATCGTGAGTTTCAAGGCTTACCTGATCAATCAAGAAGAAGGCAAGGTTGTCAGTCGCTTCGTCGATATGGACGAATCGCAACTTGATCCCGGCGAAGTCAGCATCGCTGTCACCCACTCCAGCATCAACTACAAGGACGCCCTGGCAGCGACCGGGGCTGGACGCATCATTCGTCGCTTCCCCTGCATCGGCGGCGTCGATCTGGCCGGACGGGTCACTGCCAGTTCGGATCCACGCTTCAAGTCGGGCGACGAGATACTGGCCACGAGTTACGACATCGGCGTCGCCCATCACGGTGGTTATGCGGAACGGGCTCGCCTGCCGGCCGACTGGGTGGTCAAACTGCCGGCCGGGCTTTCCCTGCACGACGCGATGGCCCTGGGTACCGCAGGCTTCACTGCCGGCCTTGCCGTGGTGCGCATGGAGCACGACGGGCTGACGCCGGACAAGGGGCCGGTCGTGGTTTCCGGGGCTACCGGTGGCGTCGGCAGCATCGCGATCGAGATTCTTGCCAAGCGCGGCTATCACGTCGTTGCCCTGACCGGCAAGGAAGCCGAGACCGACTATCTGAAGGGCCTCGGCGCCAAGGAAGTTCTGCTGCGTCAGTCGCTCGATCTGGCGAAGATCAAGCCGCTGGGCAAGGAAACCTGGGCCGGCGCGGTGGATAACCTGGGCGGCGACGTCCTGGCCTGGATGGCCAGCACGATGCAGGTCGGCGGCACACTGGCTTCGATCGGCCTCGCCGCCAGCTTCAGCCTCAACACGACCGTCATGCCATTCATACTGCGCGGCGTCAGCTTGCTCGGGATCGATTCGGTGAACTGCCCGATGGCGCAGCGAGCCGACGTCTGGCGACATCTGGCAACGGACATGCGCCCGGTACATCTGGCGTCGGGTCCGGCCGGGATGATTCGCGACATTGCGTTTGCCGATTTGTCAGCGGCCTTTGACGACTACATCCAGGGGCGGGTCAAGGGTCGCGTCGTGGTCAATATTGCCGCCTGAGTCGCGGCGCATCGAGGTCATCACCAACAACAATCGCAACACAATCGAAGAAGGATGGTCATGGGAAAATATGCAGAGTTCTACAAGCGTTCCATCGAGCAACCCGAAGCCTTCTGGAGCGATGAGGCGAAGCTTGTCGATTGGCACAAGCCGCCACAGACAATCCGCGATTACAGCAAACCGCCGTTTGTAAAGTGGTTCTCCGGCGGCGAAATCAATCTCTGCTACAACGCCGTCGACCGCCATGCCGCCAAGCGCCCCAATGCGCGTGCACTGATTTATGTCTCGACCGAGACCAACGAGGAGAAGATCTATACCTTCGCCGAATTGAAGTCGGAAGTAATGCGCATGGCGGCGATCATGCAATCGCTCGGCGTGGTCAAGGGCGACCGTGTCCTGATCTACATGCCGATGATCGCCGAGGCGACCTTTGCCATCCTCGCTTGCGCACGCATCGGCGCCATCCACTCGGTGGTGTTTGGCGGCTTCGCCTCAGGCTCGCTGGCTACCCGCATCGACGATGCCAAGCCGAAGCTGATCGTGTCAAGTGATGCCGGCATGCGTGGCGGCAAAGCGGTGCCCTACAAAAATCTGCTCGACGAAGCCTGCCGGCTCGCCGAATTTCCGCCGCCTCAAGTGTTGATGGTCGACCGCGGACTCGACAAGGGCTTTTCCAAGGTTGCGGGCCGCGACGTCGACTACGCCAGTCTGCGGGCGGAACACATGAATGCCCAGGTGGACTGTGTCTGGATGGAATCCTCCGAGCCGTCATATATCCTCTATACATCCGGCACTACCGGCAAGCCGAAGGGTGTGCAGCGCGACACCGGCGGCTATGCTGTGGCCCTGGCGTCGTCGATGAAGCATATCTTCACCGGCTTCGAAGGCGAGACGATGTTCTCCACTTCGGATATCGGCTGGGTGGTCGGCCACAGCTACATCATTTATGGCCCGCTCATCGCCGGCATGTGCACCGTGATGTATGAAGGCACGCCGATTCGCCCGGATCCCGGCATCTGGTGGCAACTCGTCGAGAAATACAAGGTCAACGTGATGTTCTCGGCGCCGACCGCAATTCGCGTGTTGAAGAAACACGACAACAGCTGGTTGCACAAGTACGACCTGTCGTCGCTCAAGCATTTGTTCCTCGCCGGCGAGCCGCTGGATCAGCCGACCCACGAATGGATCATGGGCGAACTGGAGTTGCCGGTCATCGATCACTACTGGCAGACCGAATCGGGTTGGCCGATGCTGTCAACCGTGCGTGGCGTCGAAGACACCAAGATCAAGTTCGGCACGCCGAGCTTCCCGGTTTATGGCTACGACCTGCGCATCTTCCGCGAGGATGGTACGGTGTGTGACGCCAATGAAAAGGGCATCGTCGGCATCGTGCCACCGCTGCCACCCGGTTGTCTGTCTACCGTGTGGGGTGATGACGAGCGCTTCGTCAGTACCTATTTCAGCCTGTTCAAGGAGCCGATGGTCTACTCCTCGTTTGACTGGGGCATCCGGGATGACGAGAACTATCACTACATTCTCGGCCGCACCGACGATGTCATCAACGTCGCCGGCCACCGCCTCGGCACGCGCGAGATCGAAGAGGCGGTTCAAGGCCACACGGCGGTCGCCGAAGTCGCCGTCGTCGGCGTCAATGACCAGTTGAAGGGCCAGGAACCGGTCGCCTTCGTCGTGGTCAAGGACGCGGCGCGGATCGCTACCCCTGAATTGCGCACGGCGCTGGAGGCGGAGATCAAGAAGGCTGTCGACAACAGCCTGGGTGCGATTGCACGGCCGAAGCGGATCCATTTCGTTACCGGTCTGCCCAAGACACGTTCGGGGAAGATGCTGCGTCGGTCAATCCAGGCGCTGGCTGAAGGCCGCGATGCTGGCGACCTGACTACCATCGACGATCCGTCCACGCTCGAGCAGATCAAGGTGGCATTGGCCGGCTAACGAATGTTTCAAGGACGAGTGCTCCTTGTGGCGCGTTCGTCTTTTGGGCCTCGCGGCGTATAGCGAGAGGAGGACGCATCGCTGCTTGGCGCGGATGTGGTGCTGAACAATTCCATGGATTGGGAAGCAGCAACAGCGACCTGAACTCGCCACCAGCTGACTCTTGGCTGGCTGAGCCCTGCAGCAGAACGCTTTAAAGGCATAATCCATACTTCCTTCCAGACTATTGGCACGAATCTGATATGGATCAATCCGCTCGCGCGTGGGGCAGACCAGAGGCAAGACAGACATGAACCAGAACACGCCATGGGACGGTGTAGAGCGTCGTCAGAACGAGAATTCCGCTCATACCGGCCCGGAACGTCGGGGACGGCTCTGGCGAGTTGATGGAATCCGTGAGGATCTCCTTCATCACGACCCCCTGCTCGAATGCTTGGTGCAATTGACCAGGATTCATGGACGACCAAGTACTCACGCCGCGCTGTCGGCCGGCTTGCCTATCCCGGCAGAGGGACTGACACCATCGCTTTTTGTACGTGCGGCTCAGCGTGCGGGGTTCTCGAGCAAAGTGGTAAAGCGTTCCCTGGACAAGATCGATGCTGCCCTGCTGCCGGTCATCTTGTTGCTGGGGGGAGATGAAGCCTGCATTCTTCTCGATTGGGATGCGGACGGCAGCAATGCAAGATTGCTGTTCCCGGATACGGCTCAGGGGGCTGTATCGCTTTCTCGAGAGACTCTCGCGGCACGCTACGCGGGCATCGCCATCTTTGCCCGGCCCCATTTCCGCTTTGATCAGCGAACGCCGCAAGTGGTTGATGTTGCGAAGCGGCACTGGTTCTGGGGTGCGATCCTGGAACAGATGCCGGTCTACCGGGATATTCTCGGCGCCGCTGCGCTGGTGAATGTATTTGCGCTGGCCATGCCGATATTCACCATGAATGTGTACGACCGCGTCGTGCCGAACAACGCGGTCGAG
>JBAZOF010000013.1:0-23298 GCA_041648855.1 Sulfuritalea sp.
CCAATTCCGCCACGGTCGCCGAGTTCGCCGGCCATCGCCCGCAGGCCGTTGGCGACGCTGTGCGCGCGGGTATCGCCGCCGCAGCGCAGAACGCGCAATTTCGGGCCGAGCGTCGCCATTTCAGCCGCTGGCCAATGTATGTCGTCCGGCGCCAGCACCACGAACACATGCGCTATCGCCGGAGTGGCGCACAATGTCGCCAGGGCATGCCGGATCATGGGCTGGCCCGCCAGCGGCAGGTATTGTTTGGGAATGGCGCGCCCCGAGAGCACGCCCATGCGCGAACCAGATCCCGCGGCAGGAACGAGTGCGTGATAAGTCATGTCTCAATTCTATACAATCGCCTTAGAGGAAGTCGCACGAGGATCGACATGTTCGCCGCAGAAGCCGGATACGAAGCCTTGCAAGCCTTTGCCACCAGCATCGGCATCGGTCTGTTGATCGGCCTCGAGCGCGAGCGCCAATCCGACCTCAAGGCCGGTTTGCGGACCTTCGCTTTGGTGGGGCTGCTGGGTTGCCTGTGCGCCTTGCTGGCGCAGACCACGGACAGCGGCTGGATACTCGGCGCCGGCCTGCTCGCCATCGCCGCCATGATGATCGCCGCGCATGTTTCGGATCCGCTGGAAACAGGCGATCCGGGAACGACTTCCGTGATCGCGCTGATGGTCTGCTACGCGCTCGGTGCGGCGGTCTGGTTCGGCTACGGCTCGACCGCCGTCATGCTCGGCATCGCCACCACCGTGCTGCTCTACTTCAAGACCGAACTGCACGGCATCTCGCGCAGCCTGACGCCGGTCGACCTGCTTTCGATCCTGAAGTTCGGCGTGCTGGCGCTGGTGATCCTGCCGATCCTGCCGGATCGCGATTTCGGCCCCTACCAGGCGCTGAATCCGCACAACATCTGGTGGATGGTGGTGCTGATCTCGGGCGTGTCGCTGACCGGCTACGCGGCGCTGCGGCTGACCGGGGCGCAACACGGCGCGGCGCTGATCGGCCTGTTCGGTGGCCTCGCATCCTCCACCGCCACCACCATGATTTTTGCCCGCCATGCCAAGGCGACTGCGGGGCTGACCCATACCGCGATGGTCGTCATCCTGCTCGCCAACATCGTCGTCATGGTGCGCATCGGCTTGCTCGCCTTCGCCGTGGCGCCCGACATCACCGCTCCGCTGTTCGCCGTTCTCGGCGGCGGCCTCCTGCTCGGTCTGGCGGCAACATTCTGGGGCTGGCGCCATCTCGCGGGCGACGGCACGCTGCCCATGCCGGAGGTCACCAACCCGACGGAACTGAAAACCGCATTGACCTTCGGCAGCCTCTATGCGCTGATACTGGTGCTGTCGGCATGGCTCCAGGATGTCGCCGGCACCCGCGGGCTGAACCTGCTGGCGCTAGCCTCGGGCCTGACCGACGTCGATGCGATCGCGCTGTCGTCGCTGCGCATGTTCAGCATGGAAAAACTGACCGCCGCGCAAACGATTACCCAGATTACCCTGGCATTGCTTTCCAACCTCGCCTTCAAGACCGGGCTGGTGGTCGTCATCGGCGGTGCGGCGCTGGCCCGCCACACCCTGCCGGGACTCGCCGCCATCGCCGCCGGTCTGGTCGGCGGCCTGCTGTTGATGACCTGAAGTGAGATGATCATGAGAACTGCTACTTCAATTCGTCCGCCGGCCGTTGCCGGCATGTTCTATCCCGGCGATGTCGCCACCCTGCAGGACGAACTGGCGACCTGCCTCGCCGTATCCCCAGCGCCGACTTCTGAGCCTGCCGCCCCCGGCCTGCTCAAGGCGGTCATCGTGCCGCATGCCGGCTACGTCTATTCGGGCGGCACCGCGGGCCATGCCTACGCGCTGCTGGCCCCGCTCGCCAGACGCATCAAGCGCGTGGTCCTGCTCGGGCCATGCCACCGGGTCTCCGTGCGCGGCCTGGCGGCGCCGACGGTACAGGCCTTCGCCACACCGCTGGGCAGCATTCCGCTCGACCGCGCCGCTCTGGATGCGCTGGCCGATCTGCCGCAGGTCGTCGCCAGCGACGACGCCCACGCCGAGGAGCACTCGCTCGAAGTGCAACTGCCCTTCCTGCAAACCGTGCTGGGACAATTCGAACTGGTGCCGCTGGCAGTGGGCCATGCCAGTGCCGGCGAGGTGGCCCAGGTGCTGGATCGCCTCTGGGGCGGGCCGGAAACGCTGATCGTGATCAGCTCCGACCTGTCGCACTTTCACAGCTACCGCGAAGCGCAGGCGATCGACGGGGCGACTGCCGAACACATCCTCGCCCTCGACCAGCTCACCAGTTTCGACCAGGCCTGCGGCGCGCTGCCGATCAACGGCCTGCTGGCGCTGGCGCGCAAGCGCGGACTGCGCATCGAGCGCGTGGCGCAATGCAACTCGGGCGACACGGCCGGCGACAAATCGCGCGTGGTCGGCTATGCCTCCTTCGCCCTCTATGAGCCCGAAGCGGTCGCCAGCGATCTCGGCCCGGCCCTGCTGGTGCGGGCCCGCAATGCCATCGCCGCCAAGCTCAAGCAGCCGGTGCAGGCCGAGCCCGCGCATCCCGCGCTAAGCCAACCCGGCGCCACCTTCGTCACGCTGACGCAGAAGGGTCAGTTGCGCGGCTGCATCGGCTCGCTGCAGGCCCACCGTGCGCTCGATCAGGATGTGCGCGCCAACGCCGTCGCCGCCGCCTTCAGCGACCCGCGCTTCCCGCCGCTGACACTGGCCGAATTGCCGCACACCCGCGTCGAGGTCTCGCTGCTGACGGTGCCGCAGCCGATGAAGTTCAGCGACGAGGCCGATGCCATTCGCCAGCTGCGGCCCCATGTCGATGGCGTCATCTTCATTGCGGGCCAGCGCCGCGGCACCTTCCTGCCGCAGGTCTGGGAGCAGTTGCCCGATCCGCGCCAGTTCCTCGCCCATCTCAAGCAAAAGGCCGGGCTGCCGGCCAACTATTGGTCGTCCGAAGTGGAACTGCAACGCTACGAGGTGCAGAAATGGAAAGAAGCGCCGATCCCATAAGCGGAGTGCCGGCGCGCTGGTGGCACCGGTTGGACGATGGCCGCATCCAGTGCGACCTCTGCCCACGCAATTGCCGGCTACACGAGGGGCAGCGCGCCGCCTGCTTCGTGCGCGCGATGCAGGGCGGCGAGATGCTGCTCACCACCTACGGGCGCAGTTCGGGCTTCTGCATCGACCCGATCGAAAAGAAGCCGCTCAACCATTTCTACCCGGGCTCCAGCGTGCTGTCCTTCGGCACCGCCGGCTGCAACCTGGCCTGCAAGTTCTGCCAGAACTGGGACATCTCCAAATCGCGCGACATGGATCGCCTGATGGACGACGCCACGCCGCAAGCCATCGCCCGCGCCGCGAAAAGGGAGGGCGCCCGCTCCGTCGCCTTCACCTACAACGACCCGGTGATCTTCGCCGAGTATGCGATGGACACGGCCGATGCCTGCCATGCCCTCGACATCAAGACCGTCGCCGTCACCGCCGGCTACATGCACCTCGACCCAGCGCGCGAGTTCTACGCGAAGATGGATGCCGCCAATGTCGACCTGAAGGGCTTCACGGACGAGTTCTACGTCAATCTCTGCGGCGGGCATCTTCAGCCCGTGCTCGACATCCTGGCGATGATCCACCACGAAACGGATTGCTGGCTGGAGCTGACCACGCTGCTGATTCCCGGCAAGAACGATGGGGACGAGGAACTCAAAGCGTTATCGGCCTGGGTGGCGAAAGAACTCGGACCCGACGTACCGCTGCATTTCACCGCCTTCCATCCCGACTGGAAACTCGACAACATTCCGGAGACCCCGCTCTCGACCCTGACCCGTGCCCGCCGCATCGCGCTGGATGCCGGCCTGCACTACGTCTATACCGGCAACGTGCATGACAAGAGCGGTGACAGGACGGATTGCCCCGGCTGCGGCAAGCCGGTGATAGCGCGCGACTGGTATCGCATCCTCGACTACGACCTGGATGCGACCGGCCATTGCAAGCATTGCGGCACGGCCATCGCGGGGCGTTTCGCCGAGTTCGGCACGCCCTTCGGCCCGCAGCGCATTCCGGTCAGGCTGCACGGCGCCTGAAATCGCCGTTACCTGCCCGCGAAGCGGAATCCCAGGTACGCAGAGCGCGCCAGCGCCGACTTTCAAGCGTTCAAGTGTTCGGCTTGTCCGGGTCGCCCGGCAGGACATGCCCCTGCCTCACCGTGAATTCCTCGACCACGACGGCTTCGCCCTCGATCACCTGCCCGTCGCTTTCCCTCGCCCGGACGGGAGCCTGCTCCCGCATCGCCTTGCGCAATGCCCGGGTCTTCCACCAGAACCAGGCCAGGGCGACGGCTGCCGCGACAAGCACAACGGCGACCACCACCAGCGAGAACATGAAGCCAAGCGCAAGAAGGATTACGCCCGCCACAAAGGTGATCGCTTTGCCGAGCGCGGTGGTGGCGGAGCCGGGTTGCGTCATTCGGGGTCCCGCGAGTCGATGGCAAGGGTCACCGGGCCGTCATTCACCAGGCTGACCTGCATGTCGGCGCCGAAGGCCCCGGTGGACACCGGTCGGCCCAGCGCCTGCGAGGGCCGTTCGACGAAACGGTCGAACAAGGGCTGAGAGATCGCCGCCTGCGCGGCACGGCCCCACGAAGGGCGGTTACCCTTTTTGGCCGAGGCATACAAGGTGAATTGCGACACGGCCAGGATCTGGCCGCCTGCATCGACCACGCTGCGATTCATTACGCCGGCTTCGTCGGGAAAGACGCGCAGCCGCACCAGCTTCTGCGCCATCCAGTCCAGATCGTCCGGCTGGTCGGCCTCCTCGAAACCGGCCAGCACCAGCAATCCGGGACCGACGGCGCCGACGATACTTCCTTGCACCCTGACGGCGGCTTCGCTGACACGCTGGACAATCACTCGCATGCCGATCGCCAGCCCAGCGTCGCGCCGGCCAGCTTGACGCTGAAGCCGATGAACAGGCTGCCGACCGCGCCGGTCGCTGTTGCGGACAGGCGCTGGCGGCGGCGGAACTGCCTGGCCAGATGCGCGCCGCCGAAGATCAGTGCCGAGAGATACAAACCGCTGCAGATCTGGACGATGACGGCCAGGATCAGGAAGGACAGCGCCGGATGCGGATAGTCGGGCGAGACGAACTGGATGAAAAATGACACGAAAAACAGGATCGCCTTGGGATTCATCAGGCTGATGAGCAAGGCCGTCCGGAAGGGCCGCGACGCGTCGAGAGCCACCCGCGGGACGTCATTCTTCACTCCCCCGCGCCAGGTACGGATTGCCGAATTCAACAGCCCGAAACCCAGCCAGGCCAGGTAGGCCGCCCCGGCGTATTTGAACAGCATGAACAGCGCGGGCGTGGCCTGCAGCAGGGACGCGACCCCCGTTGCCGACAGAACCATCAGAATCGCGTCGCCCGTAAAAATGCCGGCAGCGCCGCGATACCCTGCGGCAATGCCCCTGCGTGACGCGATGGTCATCACATAGAGGGAATTCGGTCCGGGCAGGAGGACGATGAAAATCGTGCCGAGGACGAAGGTAGTGAGGTCGGTGATACCGTAAAACATCGAAAATGCTCCGCAACGGGAGTGCGATATTACAGGCTACCAGAGCCTTCCGCCGGCAGGATCGCAAGCCAAATGTTTGCCGGGCATTGCGGCCCGGGCGGCAAGCTCATCGGCCTGCGGTGGGTTCCCGCGCAAAGCACGACGCGACTTGAACTACAGACTTACGCGCGTCCCCAGTTCCACCACTTGATTCGGCGGCAGGCCGAAGAAGTCCGCCGCCGTACGCGCGTTGCGGTACAAGGTCGCGAACAGCGCCTCTCGCCAGTAGGGCATTTCAGCCCCCGCGCGGGGCATCACGGTTTCGCGGCCGAGGAAGTAGGAGGTCGTCATCGGCTCCAGATTCAGCCCCTGCTCGGCGCACCACTCCAGCGCGGCCGGTACGTCGGGCACATCCATGAAGCCGAAATGGATGCCGACGCGGTAGAAGCGATGGTTCAGACGCTCGACCACCACTCGCTGCGCTTCCGCCACACGGGGCACGGATTCCACCGTCACCGTGACCAGCGCCACCTGTTCGTGAAGCACCTTGTTGTGCTTGAGGTTGTGCAACAGGGCATGCGGCACATGGTCCGGGTAGGGGGTCATGAACACCGCCGTGCCGGGCACCGTGATCGTGTCCGGGGTTTCGATGCCGGTGATGAAATCCCGCAGCAGGAGCGCCTGCGTGTCGAGCTTCTCCTGCAGCAGCTTGCGCCCCGCCTTCCAGGTCGTCAGCACGAGATACACGGCGCCGCCGAACACCAGCGGGAACCAGCCGCCCTCGAAAATCTTGGTCGAATTGGCGGCGAGGAAGGTCAGATCGAGCGCCAGCAGCGCACCGAACACCGGAATGGCCAGGCGGCGGCGCCAGCCCCACTGGCGGCGCGCGACGAGGTAGGCGAACAGCGTGGTGATGATCATGGTGCCGGTCACCGCAATGCCGTAGGCCGCGGCCAGATTGGTGGATGACTTGAAGGCGAGCACCAGGGCGATCACCCCCAGCAGCATCAGCCAATTCACGCCGGGCATGTATATCTGCCCCATCTGGCTGCCGGAGGTGTGCCGCAATTCCATGCGCGGCGCGTAGCCGAGCTGAATCGCCTGCTGCGTTATCGAATACACGCCGGTGATCACCGCCTGCGAGGCGATCACCGTGGCCGCCGTGGCCAAGCCCACCAGGGGCAGCAGGAACCAGTCCGGCGCCATCAAATAGAAGGGATTCTTGATCGTGGCCGGGTCGGCCAGCAGCAAGGCGCCCTGACCGAAGTAATTGAGCAGCAGAGCCGGCAGCACCAGACCGAACCAGGCCAGTCGGATCGGCCGCCGGCCGAAGTGGCCCATGTCGGCATACAGCGCCTCGGCACCTGTGACCACCAGGAATACGCTGCCCATGGCGAGAAAGCCCAGTCCCGGATCGGCGGCGAGGAAGGCCAGGGCATGCTGCGGTAGCAGCGCGGCGAGAATTCCGGGATGACTCGCGATCTGCGCCACGCCCATGGCGGCGAGCGCGCCGAACCAGACACAGGTAATCGGCCCGAAGGCAACGCCGACCTTGGCCGTGCCATGACGCTGGATCCAGAACAGCGCAATAAGGATGCCCAGCGTGATCGGCACGACATAGTGCGCGAACATCGGCGTCGCCACCTCCAGCCCCTCCACCGCCGAGAGCACCGAGATGGCCGGCGTGATCAGGCCGTCGCCATAGAACAGCGCGGCGCCGAACAGTCCGAGCAGGATCACCCCCTGCCGTGTGCGGCCGGACAGCCCCTCGTCGGCCAGCACCCGCGCCATCAGCGCCATGATGCCGCCCTCGCCCTTGTTGTCGGCGCGCAGGATCAGCGCCACGTACTTGAAGGAGACGACGACGATCAGCGACCAGAACACCAGCGAAAGAATGCCAAACACATTTTCTGGCGTGATCGGCACTGGATGGTGGGCGTTGCCGAAGACTTCCTTGAGCGCATACAGCGGGCTGGTACCGATGTCGCCATAGACAACGCCGAGGGCGGCCAGGGCGAGGACGGCAGTGGTGTCGGGGGTGGATTCGTGGCTCATGACCGTGTGGAGGGAGATTGATCGGATCGACGCCCGCCTGTTTACCAGAACGCCGCCCGCGGATGTCCGTCGGGCCGAGATTTTTACGGAATCTTTATACCACCGACGCAGGTCTTGTCAGCATTCTGAAATCGATCGGCCTAGGATTCGCCTTGTTGCAACACATGGAGAAACCCAATGGACTTCATCTATCTCGCCGCCATGGCGATCTTTGCCGGCCTTGCCGCTGCCCTCGCCAGGGCATGCGCGCGGCTGGCGGGAGAGCGCTCATGAGTTGGCTAACCATCGTCGCCGGCCTCGCCGCCGCTGGCCTGTTTATCTACCTCGTCGCGGCGCTGCTCAACCCGGAGGACTTCTCGTGACCAACCACGCCTGGCTGTTACTCGGCCTCTACATGTCCGTCCTGCTGCTGCTCGCCAAGCCGCTGGGCATTTACATCGCCCATGTGATGGAAGGCCGCCTGGCCTTCGCTACCCGCATCGATGCTGCCGTCTGCCGACTCTGCGGCATCCGGCGCGACGAAGACATGGGCTGGCTCAAATACGCCCTGGGCGTGCTGCTGTTCAACGCCCTCGGCCTCTTCGCGGTCTATGCGCTGCAGCGCTTGCAGCTCTGGCTGCCGCTCAATCCGCAGGCCATGGCCAATGTCAGCCCCGATTCTGCCTTCAACACCGCGGTGAGCTTCGTCACCAACACCAACTGGCAAGGCTATGGCGGCGAATCGACGATGGGCTACCTGACCCAGATGCTGGGCCTCACGGTGCAGAATTTCCTTTCCGCCGCCACCGGCATCGTCGTCGTCATCGCCCTGATCCGCGGCTTTGCGCGCCACTCGGCGGCAGGCATCGGCAATGTGTGGCTCGACCTGTTCCGCGTCACCACATGGATCCTGCTGCCGCTGTCGCTGGTGTTTGCGCTCTTCCTCGCCAGCCAGGGTGTAATCCAGAACTTCGCCGCCTATCAGGACGTGACGACGCTGGAAGTGACCAAGTTCGAAACACCCAAGCTCGGCGCCGACGGCCAGCCGCTCAAGGACGACAAGGGCGCCGCGGTCATGGAAGCCGCCTCGACGCCGACCCAGACCCTGGCCATGGGCCCGGTGGCCTCGCAGCTCGCCATCAAGATGCTGGGCACCAACGGCGGCGGCTTCTTCAATGCCAACTCGGCCCATCCCTACGAGAACCCGACGCCGCTGTCGAACTTCTTCCAGATGCTGTCGATCTTCCTGATCCCCGGTGCGCTGTGCGTCGTCTTCGGCCGCATGGTCGGCGACATGCGCCAGGGCTGGACGGTGTTCGCCGCGATGACCGTCCTGTTCGTCGTCTTCGCCGTCGGCGCCATGGTCTGGGAGCAGCAGGGCAACCCGCTGCTCGCAACAGTCGGCGCTGGCGACACGGCGATGTCCACCACCGCGCTGGCCGACGGCAACATGGAAGGCAAGGAAACCCGCTTCGGCATCGCCGAATCGGCGCTGTTCGCCACCATCACCACGGCCGCCTCCTGCGGCGCGGTGAATTCCATGCACGATTCCTTCACGCCGCTCGGCGGCATGGTGCCGCTGGTGCTGATGCAGCTCGGCGAGGTGGTCTTCGGCGGCGTCGGTTCGGGCCTCTACGGCATGCTGGTGTTCGCCGTCATGGCGGTATTCCTGGCCGGCCTGATGATCGGCCGCACGCCGGAATACCTGGGCAAGAAGATTCAGGCCCACGAGATGAAGATGACGTCGATTGCCATCCTCGTCACACCGCTGCTGGTGCTGCTCGGTACCGCGATCGCGGTGATGAGCGAGGCCGGTCGCGCCGGCATCGCCAATCCCGGCGCCCACGGCTTTTCCGAAATCCTCTATGCCCTGAGTTCGGCAGCCAACAACAACGGCAGCGCCTTTGCCGGCCTGTCCGCCAATACGCCCTTCTACAACAGTTTGCTGGGCATCGCGATGTGGTTCGGCCGCTTCGGCGTGATCGTCCCGGTGCTGGCCATGGCCGGCTCGCTGGCCGCGAAGAAGCGCATTCCCGTATCGGCCGGCACCCTGCCGACCCACGGCCCATTGTTCGTCGCCCTCCTGATCGGCGTGGTACTGCTGGTCGGACTCCTCAACTATGTGCCCGCCCTGGCGCTCGGCCCGGTGGTCGAGCATCTGGTGTTGTGGCCCGTTCGTTGATCTGCTGGAGAATTACATGACACGCAAAACCTTTTCCCTGTTCGACCCGGCGCTGGCCAAGCCGGCCATCGCCGACGCTTTCCGCAAGCTCGATCCGCGCGTGCAGTGGCGCAACCCGGTGATGTTCGTGGTCTATGTCGGCTCCATTCTGACCACGCTCATCTGGCTGGATTCGCTGACCGGCAACAGCACCGAAAGCAGTGCTTTCGTCCTCGCCATCGCCCTCTGGCTGTGGTTTACGGTGCTCTTCGCCAACTGCGCTGAAGCCATGGCTGAAGGCCGCAGCAAGGCCCAGGCCGCCAGTCTGCGCGGGCTCAAGCGGGAAGCTTGGGCCAAGAAACTGCACAGTCCCAGCGTGCACGCCGAATGGCATACCGTGCCCGCCACCGACCTGCGCATCGGCGATGTCGTGCTGGTGCATACCGGCGAGGCCATTCCCGCCGACGGCGAGGTGATCGAGGGCGTCGCCTCAGTGGACGAATCCGCGATCACCGGCGAATCGGCACCGGTAATCCGCGAATCCGGCGGCGACTTCTCGGCCGTGACCGGCGGCACGCGCGTGCTTTCCGACTGGCTGGTGGTACGCGTCACCGTCAATCCGGGCGAGACCTTCGTGGACCGCATGATCGCCATGGTCGAGAATGCCAAGCGGCAGAAGACCCCCAACGAGATCGCCCTGGTCATCCTGCTCGCCGCACTGACCATCGTCTTCCTCGGCGTCACCGTGACCCTGCTGCCCTTCGCTGAATTCGCGGTGAAGGTCAGTGGTGGCGGTACGCCGGTCAGCGTCACCGTGCTGATCGCCCTGTTGATCTGCCTGATCCCGACCACCATCGCCGGACTGCTTTCGGCCGTCGGCGTGGCCGGCATGAGCCGCATGATGCAGGCCAACGTGATCGCCACTTCGGGCCGCGCGGTCGAAGCGGCCGGCGACGTGGACGTGCTGCTGCTGGACAAGACCGGCACCATCACCCTGGGCAACCGCCAGGCCGCCGCCTTCCTGCCCGCCGACGGCGTGCGCGAGGAGGAACTGGCCGACGCCGCGCAACTCGCCTCGCTCGCCGACGAAACGCCGGAAGGCCGCAGCATCGTGATCCTCGCCAAGCAGAAATTCAACCTGCGCGAGCGCGACCTTCACGCGCTGGAAGCCCACTTCGTGCATTTCTCGGCGCAGACCCGCATGAGCGGCGTCGATGTGCATGACCGCCAGATCCGCAAGGGAGCCGCCGACGCGGTGCGCAAACATGTCGAGGCATTGGGCGGCAGCGTACACATGTCGGTGCTCGGTCACGTCGAGGAGGTCTCCCGCCGCGGCAGCACGCCACTGGTGGTGGCCGACGGCACGCGGGTGCTCGGCGTGATCGAACTCAAGGACATCGTCAAGGGCGGCATCAAGGAACGCTTCGCCGAACTGCGTCGCATGGGCATCAAGACGGTAATGATCACCGGCGACAACCGCCTCACCGCGGCCGCCATCGCCGCCGAAGCCGGCGTGGATGACTTCCTCTCGGAAGCCACGCCGGAAGCCAAGCTGGCCCTGATCCGTCAGTACCAGGCCGAGGGCCGCCTGGTGGCGATGACCGGCGACGGTACCAACGATGCCCCCGCGCTGGCCCAGGCCGACGTCGCCGTGGCCATGAACTCCGGCACCCAGGCCGCCAAGGAAGCCGGCAACATGGTCGACCTCGACTCCAACCCGACCAAGCTGATCGAAGTGGTCGAGACCGGCAAGCAGATGCTGATGACGCGTGGCGCGCTGACGACCTTCAGCGTCGCCAACGACGTCGCCAAGTATTTCGCCATCATTCCGGCGGCCTTCGTCACCACCTACCCTGCACTCTCGGCGCTCAACGTGATGGGGCTGGCGAGTCCGTCATCGGCCATCCTCTCGGCCGTGATCTTCAATGCCCTGATCATCATCGCGCTGATTCCGCTGGCGCTGAAGGGCGTCCGCTACCGTCCCGTCGGCGCCGCCACCCTGCTGCGCCGCAATCTCGCCGTGTATGGGCTGGGTGGCCTCGTCGCCCCCTTCATCGGCATCAAGCTGATCGATATGGTCCTGGCCGTGGCCGGCCTGGCCTGAGGAGATATTTATGAAAACCCTGATTCGTCCCGCCGTTTCGCTGTTCGTCCTGCTGTCCGTCGTCACCGGTCTCGTCTATCCGGGCCTGGTGACCGGCGTCGCGCAACTGGCCTTCCCCGCCGCCGCCAAGGGCAGCCTGATCGTCAAGGATGGCAAACCCGTCGGCTCCGAGCTGATCGGCCAGAACTTCACCGAGCCGAAGTATTTCTGGGGCCGCCCCTCGGCCACCGGGCCGATGCCCTACAACGCCGGTGCTTCGTCCGGCTCCAACCAGGGCCCGCTCAATCCGGCCCTGACGGATGCCGTCAAGGGTCGCGTCGAGGCCCTGCACGCTGCCGATCCGGACAACAAGCGGCCGGTGCCGATCGATCTGGTGACGGCTTCGGCCAGCGGCCTGGATCCGCATATCAGCCCGGTGGCGGCCGACTACCAGGCCGAGCGCGTGGCCCGCGCCCGCCAGCTCGATGCGAAGCTCGTGCGCGATCTGATCGCCCGGCACACCGAAGGCCGCGATCTCGGCGTCTTTGGCGAACCGCGAGTCCATGTCCTCAAGCTCAACCTCGCCCTCGACGCGCAAAAGCGCTGAACGGGCATTAATCACTGGAGAAGATTCCCATGCGCAAGACCCTGATCGCCACCGCCATCGCTGGCGCCTTTTCGATGCCGTCCGTCGCGATGGCTGCCGATGCCCCCGCCGCCGCCAGCCCCCATACCTTCACCGCCAACGTGTCGCTGGTCAGCGACTACCGCTTCCGCGGCCTGTCCCAGACCGGCAAGCGGCCGGCCGTCCAGGGCGGAGTCGACTACGCTCACGCCAGCGGCTTCTACCTCGGCACCTGGGCGTCGAGCGTCAATGCCAACCAGTATCCGAACGCCGCCATGGAGTGGGATTTCTACGGCGGCTACAAGTTCGAGCCGGTCAAGGACGTCGGCATCGACCTCGGCCTGATCCACGTGTATTACCCGGGCGGCAAGAGCACCGCGGCTACCACCACCTTCGCCAGCCGTGCCGGTACCACGACCTACCCGAATACCACCGAACTGTATGCCGGCCTCTCCTACAAATGGTTCAGCGCGAAGTACTACCATTCGATCGGTTCCAGCCTGTTCGGCCTCGATTCGGGCACCGTGGGAACCCTGGCCGACATCAACGGCAACAACGCCTACAACTCGCCGAACACCAGTACGCGCGGCTCGGGCTACCTCGACTTGGCCGCCAACTTCGAAGTGGCGGACAAGCTGACCTTGGGCCTTCATGTCGGTCACCAAACCGTGAAGAACTACGGCAACTTCAGCTACACCGACTACAAGATCGGCCTCACCAGGGAATACAGCGGGTTCAACTTTGGTGCCGCAATCCACTCGACCAACGCCAGGAGCGAATGGTGGTACGCCCAGACCGTCAATCAGGTGGGCACGACCAATCGCACCAAGATCGGCGAAGCCGGACTGGTGCTGTCCGTCGCCAGGACGTTCTGAGCAAGCGCGCGGGGAAGAGCAGGCCATGAACGAGATAACATCACTCTTCCTCGCGCTGGCGGCGATTTTCGTTCCGCTCGGCCTGGTCTGGGCCATGGTGGAATGGCAGTGCCGGAATCAACCATGGCGCAAGCAAAAGAAGAGACAATAGCGGGCAAAGGAGCCTGCCTGCGCCGGACCCGGCTTTCTCAAGAACCGCGGAGACCCCATCCATGCTGATCAACTGCGTCGCCTATGAGAACGGCAGCAAGCTGGCCGATCTCGACATCGAGCAAATCAGCGACTACCTGGAACGGCCGGGCTGCTTCGTCTGGGTCGCCCTGCGCGACGCGACCGACGCAGAGCTGGAAAAAATGCGCGAGGAATTCGCGCTGCATCCGCTGGCCGTCGAGGATGCCCACAAGGGCCACCAGCGACCGAAAATGGAGGAATACGGCGAAACCCTGTTCGCCGTGGTCCATCTGCTGGAGCTTCAGCAAGGCGAGATAGCGGTGGGCGAAGTCGATATCTTCGTCGGCCACAATTTCGTGCTCTCGGTGCGCAATCGCAGCGGCCAGCACCTGCTCGGCGTGCGCGAGCGTTGCGAGCGCGAGCCCGAATTGCTCGTGCATGGCGCCGGCTTCGTGCTCTACGCCATCATGGATGCCGTGGTCGACCGTTACTTCCCTCTGATCGACGCCATCGAGTCCGAGCTGGAAGCCGTCGAGGAACACATCTTCGACAAGGGCATGGCGCGCACCAACATCGAGCGGCTGTATGAAATCAAGCGCCGCATGGTGACGCTGAAACACGCCGTGGCGCCGCTCATGGAGGCCGTCGGAAAGCTCACCAGCGGCCGCGTGCCGCCGGTTTGTGCCGACAGCCGCGATTATTTCCGCGATGTCTATGACCACCTGGCACGCATCAACGCCCAGCTCGAAACCATCCGCGACACCGTCGGCACGGCAATCCAGGTGAGCCTTTCCTCGGTGGCCATCGAACAGGGCATCGTGGCCAAGCGGCTCGCCGCCTGGGCCGGGATCTTCGCCGTGGCTACCGCCTTCGCCGGCATCTGGGGCATGAACTTCAAGGCCATGCCGGAATTGCAGTGGGAATACGGCTATCCCCTGGCGCTGGGCATCATCGTCAGCGCCTGCGCCTTCCTCTACTTCCGCTTCCGGCGCATGGGCTGGCTATGAACGACGGCACGCGTCCCGACCCCGACGCCCTGCTGGCGCGCGTCCAGCAGGAAGAGGCGAAGGCCGCCCGCGGCAAGCTGAAGATTTTCTTCGGCGCCTCGGCCGGGGTGGGCAAGACATACGCCATGCTCAGCACCGCGCGCCGGCAGTGGGAGCAGGGAAGCGACGTGCTGATCGGCGTGGTCGAAACCCACGGCCGCAAGGAAACCCAGGCCTTGGTCGGCGGCCTCGAACATCTGCCCCCGCGCGAGATTCCATATCGCGGCCAGGTGTTGCACGAGTTCGATCTCGACGCCGCCCTGGAGCGCCGCCCGGCCCTGATCCTGATGGACGAGTTGGCCCACTCCAACGTCGCCGGCTCGCGGCATCCGAAGCGCTGGCAGGACATCGTAGAGCTGCTCGACGCCGGCATCGACGTCTATACCACGGTCAACGTGCAGCACCTGGAAACCCTCAACGACGTGGTCAGCGGCATCGCCGGCATCCGCGTCTGGGAGACGGTGCCGGACCACGTCTTCGACGAGGCCGACGAAGTCGTGCTGGTGGACCTGCCGCCCGATGAACTGTTGCAGCGGCTCAAGGAAGGCAAGGTCTATCTGCCGCAGCAGGCGGAGCGGGCGATCCGCAATTTCTTCCGCAAGGGCAACCTGATCGCCCTGCGCGAACTGGCGTTGCGTCGCACCGCCGACCGGGTGGACGAGGACATGCTGGCCTGGCGCCGGGAAACCTCGGTGGAGGCTGTGTGGCAAACGCGCGATTCCCTGCTGGTGTGCATCGGCTCGGGCGCCGGGGCGGAACGCCTGGTGCGCACCGGCGCCCGTCTGTCGGGACGGTTGGAGGCGCCATGGCACGCGATTCATGTCGAGACCGAAGAATCGACGCGACACAATGAAGAGCAGCGCCAGCGCATCGTCCGCGCGCTGGAACTGGCCGCCTCGCTGGGGGCCGAGACCGCCACCCTGGCACTGCCCGACCCGGTGGCGGCGACGGTCGATTACGCACGGCGCAACAACCTGTCGCGCATCCTCGTCGGCCGCGACCATCCGCGGCCTTGGCGGCCCTGGTACCGCTCGATCGCCGACCGCGTCGGCCATGCCGCGCCGGATCTCGACGTAATCCAGATTGCCCGCGGCGACGACAGGCGCGATGCTTCCCCCGCCCTCGTGTTGCCGACCGAGGACTGGCCCGCCTACGCCAAGGCCGCCGGCATCTGCGCTGGCACCACGGCCCTGGCCATGCCGCTGGCCGGCGTCATCGAACTGACCAACATCGCAATGTTCTTCCTGCTGGCCGTGGTGCTGGTCGCCATCCGTCTCGGCCGCGGGCCGGCAGTGGCGGCCGCCTTCCTCGCCGTCGGCGCCTTCGATTTCTTCTTCGTCTCGCCGCGCTTCTCCTTCGCCGTCAGCGACGTGCAGTACCTGATGACCTTCGCCGTGATGCTGACCGTGGCCCTGATCATCGGCCAGCTGACTGCCCGCTACAAGCGCCAGGCAGAGGTTGCGCGCCAGCGCGAGGCCAGGGCCCATGCCCTCTACGGCATGTCGCGGGATCTCTCGGCGGCCCTGATGCCGGAGCAGATCGCCGAGGCAGCGGAACATTTCCTCGCCGCAGAGTTCGATGCCGGCGCCGCGCTGATGCTGACGGATGCCGGAGACCACCTGCGGCCGCCGCTCTATGCCGCGAAAGCCGGCAGCGGCGGCCGGCCGGCGGTGGACGACGGCGTCGCCCGCTGGGCCTTCGACCACGGCGAGGCGGCGGGACTGGGTACCGACACCCTGCCCGGCAGTCCCCTGCTCTACCTGCCCCTGCGGGCGCCGATGCGCACCCGCGGCGTGCTGGTCGTCGCCCCACGCGATCCCCTCGTCGTGCAAAGTCCCGAGGCCCGCCGCCAGCTCGACACCTTTGCCGCCCTGATCGCCATCGCCGTCGAACGCATTCACTATGTGGACGTGGCCCAGGCGACCACCGTGCAAATGGAATCGGAGCGCTTGCGCAATTCCCTGCTTGCGGCGATGTCGCACGACCTGCGCACACCGCTGACGGCCGTGGTCGGGCTGGCCGACGCCCTGCGCCGGAGCAGCCCGCCCTTGTCCGCCGAGCAGGACGACCTGGCCCGCAGCATGCGCGACGAATCGCTGCGCATGAGCTCCCTGGTCGGCAAACTGCTCGACATGGCCCGCCTGCAGGCCGGCCGCGTGCAGCTCAACCGGCAGTGGCAGCCGCTCGAAGAAGTGGTCGGCAGCGCCCTCAAGACCATGGAGTCGGCGCTGGCGGGACGGCGGGTGGACATCCGGCTCGACCCGGATCTGCCGCTGGTCGAATTCGACGCGGTGCTGATCGAGCGGGTGCTGGCCAACCTGCTGGAAAACGCGGCGAAATACACGCCTGTCGGCAGCCGCATCACGATCGCTGCCCGAACCGATGGCGAGATGGTCGAGGTGCGCGTCGAGGACGACGGCCCCGGCCTGCCGCGCGGCCGCGAGGAAGACATCTTCCGCAAGTTCGAGCGCGGCGAGAAGGAAAGCGCCACGCCCGGAGTCGGCCTCGGCCTCGCCATATGCCGCACCATCGTCGAGGCCCACGGCGGACGCATCTGGGCGGAAAACGCCGAACCCCACGGCGCGCGCCTGCTCTTTACGCTGCCGCGCGGACTACCCCCGCAGATCGAGCAGGAAGCTGCGGCGTAACATGGCGTCATGAGCGAACTCCGCCCCCACGTCATCCTCATCGAGGACGAAGCCACCATCCGCCGCTTCGTCCGCCTCGCGCTCGAGGCCGAAGGCTGCGAGGTATTCGAGGCTGCCGGCGTGCAGCGCGGGCTGATCGAGGCCGGCACCCGCCGCCCCGATCTGGTGGTGCTGGATCTCGGCCTGCCCGACGCCGACGGTGTCGATTTCATCCGCGAGCTGCGCGCATGGTCGGCGATTCCCGTCATCGTGCTGTCGGCCCGCACCGAGGAAGCGGAAAAGGTGCGCGCGCTGGACGCTGGCGCCGACGACTACCTGACCAAGCCCTTCGGCACTGCCGAACTCGCGGCCCGCGTGCGCGCCCACCTGCGCCGGCGAGGCGGTACTGCCGATGCTTCGACGGTCGTCAGCTTCGGAGGAGTGCAGGTGGACCTCGTTCACCGCACCGTGGAAAAGGACGGCGTGCCGCTGCACCTGACCCCCATCGAATACCGGCTGCTCACCTCCCTGCTGGCCAGCCCCGGCTGCGTGCTCACCCATCGTCAATTGCTGAAGGCCGTGTGGGGACCGAACCATGCCGAAGACGCCCACTACGTCCGCGTCTATATGGGGCAATTGCGCAAGAAGATCGAGGCCGACCCGGCCCGCCCGCGCCACATCCTGACCGAAACCGGCGTCGGCTATCGCTTCGTCGCGGAGTAGGGTCCGGCTACGCCGCAAAGGCGGCAGGATCGATGCGCGCCGCGCAATCTTTATCAAAACTTGATGTCGCGCCGCAAAACTTTTGCAGTATCAGTTCACGGCTTTGCCTATATTCATGGTGTCCGGGATGCGGGCGGAAAATGCGCAGATGGCGCACAACGAAATCCGCCCATTCCCCAACGCATGAAAGGACGTGCAATGAACACTATCGCAAACTACCTGAGTGCCGAAGACATCAGCCTTGGCGTGCATGTCACCGGCAAGCACGAGCTTTTCGAAATTGTCGGGCGACACATGGAACTGGCGCATGCGCTGCCCTTGAAAAGCATCGCCTTGGGACTCTCCCGCCGCGAACAGATCGGATCCACCGGACTGGGGCAAGGGGTGGCCATTCCTCACACTCGCGTCGAGCATCTGGACCGGATGGTGGTCGCCTACCTGCGCCTCAAATCGGCAATCCGCTTTGACGCGCCGGACGGCAGACCGGTTTCCGACGTCATGGTCCTGCTGGCGCCGAAGCGGGCCGCCGAGGAACACCTGGAAGTTCTCGCCGATGCCGCCCAGATGTTTGCCGACGAATGTTTTCGTGCGCACTTGCAGGAGTGCACCGACCCGCTGGAAGTCAAGCGCCTGTTCGATGCCTGGCCCATGACTGCAGCGATCATGGCACCCCGAAAACCGCCCGAAGCATTTCTCCTTCAGAGGGGAATATGAACATGGGGCCAGACTTATGTATCGGCATTTCATCGAAAAACGAAGTACTTGAACTCGCAGCCCTTGAGCGCGGCCGATCTGCGGTGACCGCGACCTTTCCGGCCACCGGAATAGGCCTCGAAGCAATCAAGGTTTTCCTGGCCGGCTCCGCAAGTCCGGTGCGACTTGCGGTGGCGGGCGTGGCGGCCTTGAGCGTGGCCCTGGCCCTGGGCAACTCTCTCCAGCGTGAAGTATTCATCGTCTCCGCGGCAACCGCCGATCAACCGCTGGCCCTGGCCCAATACGCCATGCGCTCGAGTTGAGCATGGACACAGTGCACCACACCTGTCCTGTTTGCGGCGCCGGACATGAGGTCCATCCCATATTGCACAGATTGGCCTACGGCATGCAACTTACCTGCTCCGCTCACTGCAAAACCATTTACCCCCGTGTGCTCCTTGCCCGGATGCAAGACCGATCGGCGGAACGCTGCAGCTTCCCTGCGCCAGGCAAAGAAAAACGTCAGTCGTAGCGTTCAGTACGCTTGTCTTGCCAGCAGTCAATAGTCGACACTGGCTCACTCTGGACGATTCACCCCGCAGGTCGGGGACAGGCCACCGCCTCATGCGCTCCCGCCCTTCGGCTTCCTTCGCGCCGGACCCCAGGCCGGCCGGTTCCCGACCCGGAGCGGCCGATGGTAGTCTAGCCAGATCCTTTCCTGGCGAGCAGAACCCATGAGCAAATACATCGGCATCCTTACTGCAGGTGGCGACAGCCCCGGCCTCAACGCCGCCATCCGCGGTGTCGGCAAGGCGGTACTTGGCCATTACGGCATGCACATCGTCGGTTTCCGCGATGGCTTTCGCGGGCTGATGGAGAATCGCACGGCACCGCTCGATGGCGGGCAACTCTCGGGCATCCTCACCGTGGGCGGCACCATCCTCGGCACCAGCCGCGACAAACCGCACAAGATGCCGGTGGGCGGCAAAATCCTGAACATGCTCGACACCATCGCCGGCAACTATCGGGACAACCACCTTGATTGCCTGGTATGCCTCGGCGGTGGCGGCACGCTGAAGAATGCCCTGCGACTCAAACAAATGGGGCTCAAGGTCATCACGCTGCCCAAAACCATAGACAACGACGTTGCCGGGACGGACATCACCTTCGGTTTCGATACCGCGCTGGGCATTGCCACCGAGGCCATCGATCGACTGCACAGCACCGCTCACAGCCATCACCGGATCATCGTGGTCGAGATCATGGGCCACCGGGCCGGCTGGCTGGCGCTCGGTGCGGGGATCGCCGGCGGCGCCGACGTCATACTGGTTCCGGAAATTCCCTATGACGTCGATAGCGTGGCCGAAGCAATCCGGGCACGTGCCCGTGGCGGCAAGCCCTTCTCCATCGTCGCGGTAGCCGAAGGGGCCGTCTCGAAGCAGGATCTGGCCGCGATCGCTGCCGCCAGGGCCAAGGGAAGAAAGTCAGCGAAGGTCAAGGACGGACGCAAGCTCGACGACCAGGAAGCGGACGCTGCGGAACTGCTCTATGCCGATCGAACGCTGCGGCTCGCCAAGTCCCTGGAAGCCCTGACGGGTCTGGAAGCCCGCGTCACCATCCTCGGACACGTGCAGCGCGGCGGCGCACCGTCGGCCGCCGACCGCCTTCTGGCGACGCGCCTCGGCACCGCATGCGCCGATCTGATTGCCAAAGGTACTTTCGGAGTCATGGTTGCCGCCAAAGGCGACGGCACGCGCCCGGTAAAACTCGAAGACGCAGCGGGCAAGGTCAAGACCGTACCGCTCGATCATCCCTGGATCGGCAGTGCGCGCCGGGTGGGAACCAACTTCGGCGACTGAGCCGCTTTGACAGGCGACTCCCGGCCATCTGCCGACACTGACGACGCATGAATTCCCTGTCCCTGAGCGCCGGCTCAAGGCAGGACAGCGGTCATCCCCATACCTGTATGCCTGACTTGGGTGCGGTTGATCTTCCGTCTCCATTTACATCGCCGCCAGTCCGGCGCATCCGCCGCATTCACTTCACCGCCACTCTCCAGGCATCAGCCTGTGTTCAGGGTGCCATCCGGGAACGCTGTTCTGCAAATCGTGATGCGCCCAGACCAAAATCGGCGATTGACGGCTACACCCGGCGTCAGGCACACTTTAAATAGGCCAGTTGGATTTCCCGGCCTTCACGAGGAGCCTGCGGTAAATGGAGCAAGTTGCTGAAGTCGGTATTGAAAAGTACCAGATCATCCGCGAGCTCGGCAGGGGCGCGACGAGCATTGTTTACCTTGCCCATGACACGTTCAATGATCGCGAGGTTGCGATCAAGGTCTTCAAACCCGAGATCCTGTCCGACACCGAGCACGGCAACACCTACCGCAAGTTGATCGCCAACGAGGCTGCCTTGGCGGGGCGCCTCAACCATCCGCACATCGTAGGCATCTACGACGCGGCGCTGGGCCATGACGAAGGCTACATCGTCATGGAATACGTGCAAGGCGAAACGCTCGAAAAATACTGCCATGTCGAGCACTTGCTGCCCGTGGACAAGGTGATCGAGATCATCTTCAAGTGCGCCCTGGCGCTCGATTTTGCCAGCCGCAACGGCATCATCCACCGCGACATCAAGCCGGCGAACATCATGCTGTGCAAGGATGGCGCAGTGAAGATCGCCGACTTCGGGGCGGCAATCCTGGCGAAGAACGACGAGACCCAGCTGACCGGTGTCGGTTCGCCCGCCTACATGTCGCCGGAACAGGTCCGCAACGATACCCTCAGCTACCAGACCGACATCTACTCCCTTGGCGTGGTGATGTACAAGCTGCTCACCGGCCGCCTGCCCTTCGAGGCCGACACCAACTACGGGCTGACCCACAAGATACTGAACGAAGACGCGCCCAGCATCCGCGTCCATCGCCCCGCGCTGTCGGCGCGGCTCGCCGACATCGTCACCAAGGCATTACGCCGGAACACGCCGGAGCGGCATGCCAACTGGCGCGAGTTCACCGAGGACCTGTCGACCATCGCGGAGCTGGATCTGCCGAAGGAAGCCGATTCCGAGACCCAGCGCTTCAACATGCTGAAGGCACTGCCGTTCTTTCAGGACTTCAGCGAAATCGAGCTCTGGGAAGTGCTGCGCATAAGCATCTGGGGGCGCGTGCCATCCGGCACCTTCCTGGTCGACGAGGGGACCAAGGGCAACTTCTTCTTTGTCATCGCCGATGGCAGCGTGGGCGTGATCAAGGGCAACAAGAAGCTGAGCACCCTGGGCAAGGGGCACTGTTTTGGCGAGATGTGCTACATCCGACAGGGTGCGCTGACGCGCACCGCCACCATTGTGGCCGACACGCCCGTCACCCTCTTCAAGATCAAGGCCGACTCCTTGCACAAGGCGTCGGAAAACTGCCAGCTCCGGTTCAATCGCTCGTTCATGAACATCCTGGTCGACCGGCTGGCGCAGGTAACCAGCGAACTGGCCACTGCGTACTGAGCCGGCGCCCGGTCGAAGCCTAGCGGCCGATCCTCGCGTCGAGGAAGGCCTTGATCTCAAGGAACTTCTCTTCCTCGCGCTTGACGAACTCGACGGTGCAATCGTCCAGGCCGGCCAGCTTGAAGCCCTCCTTCGATTCCGGCAGGACGATAGTGATGTGGCCGGCGAGCAGGGTGCTGGCCGGCTTGAGCTGGATCGATGCGATCGCATCGATGGGGATGTACTTGTCGCCCTTGATGCCTTCCAGCAGGTCGCCCTTGAGGCTCTGCAAGAGCACCTTCACGCCCATCTTGCGCTTGATCACGACCTCCCTGTCATAGACCTCCAGGCGGTCGCCGGTTTTCGACTCGGCGCTCATCAGGGCGCCCGGCGTGGTGGCATAGCCCATCTTGCAGGAAGGGCACCTGTCTTCCGCCACCTTGGCATCCTTGGGCAGGCGCTTGTAGCCGCAGTGCGGGCATTCGCCTGCCGCCACGGGGCTCTTGGCGGCAGCCGGCGCCGCGGATTGCTTGGACTCGGGCGCCTGTGCCGGTTTGGCTGCGTCCGGCGTCGGCGCCTTGGCCTTGATCGCCGCAGGGCCGGCATCACCGCGCTTGAAATCATCCTCGACGAAGCGAAGCTGACAGGTGCCGACCGAAATCAGGTCCTCGTCGCTCAGCAGCAGCTTGGTGATTCTCCTGTCGTGCACGAAGGTGCCATTTGCGCTGCCAAGGTCTTCGATGACGTAGAGATCGCCACAGCGGGTGATTACCGCATGCTCGTTGTCGGCATTGACATTGTCGAGGGGAATCTCGTTTGACGCCTTGCTTCCAATGACCATCCGGTCCTTGTTGACCGGAAATTCCCCGAGCACGTGACCATTCGTGTTGACAACCAGATTCGGCATGCCGCTTCCTTCGAGAATTGAGATTTCCAATGGTGCAAGCATAGCGCAAGGACCAACGATACGGAGATGCGCCGGGAGTCGTAGGTTTGCAGGCGCGCAAGTTCATAGCGAGGAGAAAAACTGCGTACCCTGGTCATCGGCCTCGCCGCCACCACGTTTTCCACGATTGCGATGACCCAGGCGTCAAACGGCGAGGCTCTGCTGGCCAAGCTCGATGCCCTTGGGCTCGAGGGCTTGGCATTTTGGGACAGCCGCTTCGAGTAGATGCCGGCCAACACCTATCTCGAGTGCGGCATCCTCGCTCACGGTTTTGCCCGAGCTTGCTG
>JBAZOF010000014.1:0-22058 GCA_041648855.1 Sulfuritalea sp.
CGCCAGCCGTCTACCTCGCCGCTCAGGGCCGGGCGAGCGCCGCGCAGCCAGTCAGCCATGGTCTCCAGCGGCAGCGGTGCGCCGAAGATGCGCTGCGCCAGTTGCGGCAGGCTGTCGGCAGTGATCACCGCCTGGTTCGGCTGTGTCAGCCGCGCACCCCGTGCATCGTGCGCCAACTCGGCGAGTCCCTGTCCCAGCGGCGACATGAGCAGGACGACATCGCTGTCCGGGGCGTGCTCCCAGCGGAAGCGCAAATGGTCGCGGCGGTCGCCCTGGCGCAGCGAAATCCGCCCTTCGGCGGCAAAGTGCTGCAGCGGTGGGCCGAGCGTCTGCGCCGCCTCGGATGCGTCCTGCATCTCGGCGCAGGCCCCCAGCAGCATGGCGATGATGCAAAACAGCCAGGCTCTCAAGGAAGAAATCGCTTGATGGTCGCAGTCAGCATTTCGTTGGTCGGATGGGCCTTGCTTGCCTCGCGCCACACGGCCTGTGCCTCGTCGCGCCGGCCCAGGGCCCACAGCACCTCGCCGATGTGGGCGGCAATCTCGGCATCGGGTTTCTGTGCATAGGCCTTCTGCAGGGCGTCAAGGCCCTCCGCCGGCTTGCCCTGGCGGAACAGCACCCAGCCCTTGCTGTCGAGGATGAAGGGGTCGTCGGGCGCCAGCGACAAGGCCTTGTCGATCAATTGCGCTGCTTCGTCGAGGCGCAGGTTGCGGTCGGCCAGCGAATAACCGAGTGCGTTGTAGGCCTGCGCCGAATCGGGCTTGATCTCGATCAGGCGCCGCAGATGGCGTTCCAGCACGTCGACGTAACCGAGTTTCTCCGCTGTCAGCGCGGTTTCGTAGAGGATCTCGGGCTGGTCGGGCTGCGCTTCCAGCATGCTGGCGAGGAAGGCATAGGCCTCGGCATGACGCCCGGCATCGCGCAGCAGCTGGGCTTCGGCCACCACCAGCCGGCTTTCGCCCGGTGCGTTGGCGCGCGCAGCAGCAAGCCGCGCGCGCGCCTCGTCGAGCTTGTTCTGGCGCAGCAGCACCTGGGCGGCCCGCACCTTCGCCGGCAGGGCATGTTCCCCGGCAGCTACCTGGTCGTACCAGCGCAAGGCATCCTCGGGACGCCCGGCCTGGTCGGCGATCTGCCCCAGATAGAAACGTGCCGGATCCAGCTCGCCGCGCCCGATTTCGATGAAACGCTTGAGGTTCTGCTCGGCCTCGGCGGTGTCGTTGACCTGCAGCGAGAGTATGCCTACGGCGTAGAGCATGTCCGGATTGTCGGGATTGGCCGACAGCAGGCGACGAAACTCGCTGCGCGAGGCTTCGTAGCGCTTTTCGCTCACCAGCGCCCGGGCATAGGCCAGACGCACCTCCTGAGCTTGCGGATTGGCAGCCAGGAAGCCTTGCAGAAACTCGAGTTGCGCAGCCCCCTTGGGCAAGAGCTCCGCCTTGAACAAGGCGGCCAGTTCCCAGGTCGGGCGCAGTTGCAGGGCCTGGTCGATCTCGCTACGCGCGCGGTCGACATCCCTGGTGCCTGCCGCCGCCTGGGCGCGTATCAAACGGGCCTCCGCAACGCCCAGATAAGGCTGGGTCAACTGGTCGAACAGACGCTGCACCGCAACTTTGTCCGGATAGCGGGCGAAGGCGCGCGCCATCCGGAGCAGGGCTTCGCCAGTACGGGGGCCTTCCGCTTCCAGATCGCGAGCGAGGCTGCCGGCCAGTTCCTCGATGCCGCCGCTCGCGAGCAGCAGGGTCGCCTGCATCTGCCTTGCCTGCTGGGACTCGGGCTCGATGGCGAGCCACAGCCGGGCGGCCTCCAGCGCAGAATCGTACTGGCGTGCGTGAAAGGCAATCTCTGCGGCCCGCCGCACGATGCGCGGATCGCGCGTGCTCTTTGCCAGATCGAGATAAGCGCCGGCCGAAAGGGCGAACTGCCCACGCTGGGCAGCGAGTTCCGCGAGCAGAAACTGGTAAAGAATCTGCCCGGTGAGCTCCTGTTTCGGCAGCCGTTCCTCTGCCGTCACGGGTGCCGGCGATACAGGAGGTGCCTGCGACGCGGCCGGCGCCTGCGCCCATGCGCACGCACTGGCCAGCGTGAGGAAAAGCGCAGAAGCACGGGGAAAGCGGTTCATCGACGTATTACCTGAGCGGAACAATGCTGCAAAACGCTGCTGTCACATACAATGCGGCGATGTTAGCAGTTTCGCCTGCTGTTTCGTGCGCGCCCCGGCATGCCTGAACTGCCCGAGGTCGAAGTCACCCGCCGCGGCATCGCGCCGGCGCTGACCGGGAGTCGCGTCTCGGGCGTGGTCGCCCGGACGCCGGCGCTGCGCTATCCCCTGCCGCAAAATCTCGAACGAACCCTCGGCGGATTCCGTCTGACGGCAGTCAGGCGTCGCGGCAAATACCTGTTGCTGGATTTCGGCCACGGCCATCTGCTGATCCACCTCGGCATGTCCGGCAGCCTGCGGCTGGTGGCCGCCAACCTCCCCGCCGAAAAGCATGATCATTTCGATCTGGTATTCGCCGTCAAAAGGAGATCCATGGCACTGCGCCTGCGCGATCCGCGCCGTTTCGGCGCCATCCTCTGGCTGCCCGGTGACCCACTCGAGCATCCGCTGCTGGCGGTGCTCGGCGTCGAACCGCTGACGGAAGCGTTCAGTGCCGCATGGCTCAAGAATGAACTCGCCGGCCTTTCCGCGGGAATCAAGCCGACCTTGATGGACAGCCATCGCATCGTCGGCATCGGAAACATTTATGCATCGGAAAGCCTGTTCCGCGCCGGCATCGATCCGCGCGCAGCGGCCGGCCGGATCTCCCTGAAGCGCTTGGAGCGTCTGGTGCCGGTGATCAAGGCAACCCTGGCTGCCGCGATCGACGCCGGCGGCAGCAGCCTGCGCGACTTCATTCATTCCGACGGCAGCTCAGGCTATTTCCAGCAGCAGTATTTCGTCTATGGCCGCCGCGGCGAACCCTGCCTGGTCTGCGGCCGCCCGATCAGGGAACTGCGGCAGGGACAACGCGCGACATTTTTCTGCGCTGGCTGCCAACGCTAGGCTGCGTCGCGGCCGCCCAGCTGACGCCTACTTCGCCGCCGTCAGCGCAAGAAACTTCGCCATCAGCTGATCCTTCGTTTCAACATGATTCGGATCGTCCGGAATGCAGTCGACCGGGCAGACTTCACGGCACTGCGGTGTATCGAAGTGGCCTACGCATTCGGTGCATTTGGCGGGATCGATGATGTAAATCTCATCACCCTGCGAAATCGCATTATTCGGGCACTCGGGCTCGCATACGTCACAGTTGATGCATTCATCGGTGATCATCAGGGACATGATTTTTCCTTTGGGTTTCTCTAATCGGTCATTTCTGCGGCTGAATCTTCGCCGTGAGTCGTCTCTGGACTTGCGCCGGAACGAACTTGGATACGTCACCGCCGAGCGACGCAATTTCCCGCACGATCGTTGCCGAAACAAACATGTACTGGTCCGACGGCGTCAGGAATACGGTTTCGACCTCGGGGTAGAGGTTGCGGTTCATGCCCGCCATCTGAAATTCATATTCGAAGTCCGACACGGCGCGCAAGCCGCGCATGATCACGCTGGCACCGTGCTGACGCATGAAATCCATCAGCAGGCAGTCGAAGCCATGGATTTCGACATTGTCGAAGCCTGTCAGCACCTCGCGGGCAATGTCGACGCGTTCCGCCAGCGAGAACAGCGGACGCTTGGCACGGCTTTCGGCGACGCCGATGATGACCCTCTCGAACAGGGTCGACGCGCGCCGCACGATATCCTCGTGACCGCTGGTCAAAGGATCGAAGGTTCCCGGATAAACGGCGATTCTTTTGCTCATGCCTGCTCCAGCAGGTGAAAGAAAACCTGGCCGGCCCGCCCCTGCTTCACCACCGACCAGCGGCCCAACCGCTCCAGGGGCATCTCCGCCTCTGCGTACAGCCGCGCGTCCGGCGAGGCCAGTTCATCCAGCCGCGGCTCGACACGCGCCAGCCAGCCCTGCCCGTATGGCGGATCAAGAAACACCAGATCGAAACGCCGACTGGACGGGGGGGCGAATTTTAGCGCATCGCAGCAAAATAGTTCCAACCGCGGACATTCGAAGCCATCGGCATGTTTCTTCAGCGCAGCGAATGCCGGACGCGAACGCTCCACCAATGCGACGTAATCCGCACCGCGCGAAGCTGCCTCGAAGCCGAGAATCCCGCTGCCGGCGAAAAGGTCGAGGCAGGTCAGGCCGCGCAGATCCTGCCCCAGCCAGTTGAACAGAGTCTCGCGCACCTTGTCCGGCGTCGGCCGCAAGCCGGGCGCGTCGGGCACCTGGACCAGGCGACTGCGCCATTCACCGCCAGTGATGCGGATGCGGCTCAAGACTCGTTGGCTCAGTCGGCCGCGACGATGACGGTGACCAGATTTTCAGCCTTTACATGGCGGGCGAAGGCGGCTTTGATCTGCTCGGCGGTGACGGCCTTCACCTTCGCCGGAAAATCATCGAGGTAGGTCAGCGGCAGGCCGTAGAACCCGATCGCGGAAAGATAACCGAGCAGTTTGGCGTTGCTGTCCATGCGCAGCGCGAAGCCATCGACCAGGTTCTTCTTCGCCGCCGCCAGTTCCTTCGGTGTCGGACCTTTGGCGATGTATTCGGTGAGTACTTCATCGACCACCTTGAGCGCATCGCCGACCTGTTCGCGCTTGGTCTGCAGGCCGATCTCGAACGGGCCTTCGAGCTTGCGCGGGGCGAGGTAGGAATACACGCTGTAGGCATAGCCGCGCTTCTCGCGGACTTCCTTCATCAGGCGCGAAACGAAACCGCCGCCGCCCAGCGTGTAGTTGCCCACCAGCAGCGGGAAGTAGTCGGCGTCACTGCGCCGGATCGCCGGCAGGCCGATGTGTACGTGGCTCTGCGCCGCCGGATGGGCGATCTTGATCGTGCCGCGCTGCGGCTTGGTCACCGGCGGCGGCACGAGCTCCGCGCCGCCCGGCGGCAGCGCTTCGGTCAGACGCTGGGCGATGGCCTCCGCCTCGGCCCGCGATACATCGCCGATGATGGAGACGATGGCACCCTTGGCGCCGTAATGGCGGCGGTGAAATTCCACGAGGTCCTCGCGCGTAACGGCCGCCACGCTATCTACGGTAGGACTGACGCCATAAGGGTGGCCGGGATAGATTGCCGCCGCGAAACGCTTGGCGGCAATGGCATCGGGCCGCGTTTCCGCCTCGCGAATGCTGGCGATGGTGCGCCCCTTTTCTCGCTCCAGCACCGACTGCGGGAAAGTCGGCGCTGACAGCACGGTGCGCAGCAAATCGAGCGCCGCCTCGCGCTCGGGCTTGGACGAGAGGGTGCGCAGACTGACGCTGGCCCGATCGCTGTCGGCCCCGCCGCCCAGCCGCGCGCCGATATCGACCAGGCGCCCGGCGATATGTTCTTCATCCAGGTCGGCGGCGCCGGTTTCCAGCAGGCCCTGCGTCAAACCGGCCAGGCCTGATTTTCCAGCCGGGGCAAACACCCCGCCGGCGGCAAAGTCGAGCTGGACATCGAGAATGGGCAGCACTCGCGTCTCGACGAAATATACCTTGGCGCCCGAGGGCGCGATCCAGTGCTCGATCTTCACCCCGGCCAGGGCCAGGCTTGATGCCAGGGACGTCAGCAGACAGATCACCGCGAAACGAGCTCGCGAGCGTCCCACAACAATCGAGCGAAGCGAGCCGACCAGTAGCCCCGCCCCGGGGCGGGGATGGGGGTGGGGGGTGTTCAATTTGCTTTGCTTCATCAGTGCCTCACTGCCCCGGAGGGTTTCTTCGGTTTGCTTTGTTCGACGGGCTGCGGATCGAGCACGGCGATGCTCAGGGTGTCGTCGGTGAAGTATTTCTTCGCCACGCCCTGCACTTCCTCCGCGGTAACGGTCTTGAGTTTTTCCAGCAGGGTATCTATGTCGCGCCACGACTGCCCGGCCGCCTCGACGCCGCCGATTTCCATGGCCTGTGCCATCAGCGAGTCGCGCTTGTAGATCTGGGCGGCGATGGACTGGGTCTTGACGCGGGCGAGTTCCTCGGCCGAGACGCCTTCGTCCTGAACGCGCTTGATCTCGCCGCGCAGCGCGGCTTCCAGGTCGGCGATGGTCTTGCCTTCGGCCGGCTGTCCGTCGAGAACGAAAGTGGCCTCGCCGCGCAGCGAGCCATCGTAGCCGGCGCCTGCCGACTGGGCGACCTTCGCTCCGCGCACCAGATTTTTCGAAAAGCGCGAGGCGTCGTGGCCATCGAGTACCGCCGCCAGCACCTCCAGCGCATACGAGTCGCGATCCTTCTGCACATCGCGCAACTTGGGCGCCTTCCAGGCCATGGCGAGGTAAGGCAGCTTGGCCGGCGCCTTGACGCTCACGCGACGAATGCCCGCCTGCTCGGGCTCGTTCTGCGGCTTGCGCTCCGGCAGGGCATGGGCTTTCAGCGGGCCGTAGTACTTCTGAGCCAGACGGAATACCTCGCGGTGATCGACGTCGCCCACCACCACCACATAGGCATTGTTCGGCGCATACCACTGCTTGTACCAGTCGCGTGCGTCCTGCCAGGTCATGTGCTCCAGGTCATCCATCCAGCCGATGATCGGCCGCCGGTAGGGATGCGCGCGGAATACAGTCGAATTCAGCGCTTCGTATACCAGCGAATGCGGATTGTCGTCTGTGCGCAGCCGGCGCTCCTCCATCACCACCTTGATTTCGGCGGCGAACTCCTTGGCATCCAGCGTCAGGTTCGCCATTCGATCGGATTCGAGCTGCATCATCTCCGGCAGCGCGGCCTTCGGCACGATCTGGAAGTAGGCCGTGTAGTCGCGACTGGTGAAGGCGTTGTCGCGCCCGCCGGCTTCGGCCACACGCCTGTTGAACTCGCCCGAGCGCAAGTTTTTGGTGCCCTTGAACATCAGGTGTTCCAGCACATGGGCAACGCCCGAGGTGCCGTCCTTTTCGTCCATGCTGCCGGCGCGGTACCAGACCATATGCACGGCGGTCGGCGCGCGCGGGTCTTCCTTGACGATGACGCGCAAGCCGTTGGCGAGCTTCGTTTCAAATGGGTTCGCAAAAGTCGGCGCTGGCGATACGGTGAACGTCAGCACGGCGCAGGCGGCAAGCAATAGTTTCATGTCGGGTCTGGATGGGTGGCAAGGCGGTTGCAGCGGGAAATGGGAAATGGGGCTTCTGCTAAAATTCGCGAGCCGTGCATCTTAGCGCGGCTCCTGTCTCGGACCGCATTCCGCATGTTTGGTTTCCTGAAAACGAAGGACGACCCCGCCGCCCCGGCTGCCCAAACCCCAGCGCCACGCGCTTCGTGGGGCGAACGCCTCAAGGCCGGCCTGTCCCGCACCCGCGCGACCCTCAATACGCCGCTGACCGAACTTTTCAGCCGGGCGAAGATCGACGATGAGTTGCTCGAGGACCTGGAAACCACACTGCTGATGGCGGATTGCGGCGTCGAAGCAACGCACTGGCTGCTCGATGAACTCAAGGCCACCGTCAAGAAGGACAGGCTGGAAACCCCTGCCCAACTTCGCTCGGCCCTGGCCAAGGGCCTGCAAACCCTGCTCGCGCCCCTCGAACAGCCGCTGGACGCCAGCGGCCATCAGCCCTTCGTGATCATGATCGCGGGCGTCAATGGGGCCGGCAAGACCACCTCGATCGGCAAGCTGGCCAAACATCTCCAGAGCCAGGGCAAGAGCGTCCTGCTCGCCGCCGGCGATACCTTCCGCGCGGCGGCTCGCGAACAGCTGACGGCATGGGGCGAAAGAAACGGCGTCACCGTCATCGCGCAGGAATCCGGCGATCCGGCGGCGGTGGTGTTCGACGCGATCAATGCCGCGCGGGCGCGCAAGATCGACGTGGTGCTCGCCGACACCGCGGGCCGCCTGCCGACGCAACTGCACCTGATGGAAGAAATCGCCAAGGTGCGCCGCGTGATTCAGAAGGCCCATGACACAGGGCCGCACGAAGTGCTGCTGGTGCTCGATGCCAACATCGGGCAGAACGCCGTGCAGCAGGTCAAGGCCTTCGACAAGGCGATCGGCGTGACCGGCCTTGTGATCACCAAGCTCGACGGCACCGCCAAGGGCGGCGTGCTTGCCGCGATCGCCCGCCAGTGCCCGAAGCCGGTGCGCTTCATCGGCGTCGGCGAAGGCATCGACGACCTGCAGACCTTTCGCGCCGACGAGTTTGTCGAGGCGTTGCTGGGACCCTCCTAGTGATCCGTTTCGATCGCGTTTCCAAGCGCTATCCGCCGGGCGTCGATGCACTTTCCGACCTCAGCTTCGACGTGGCGGAACGCGAGATGGTGGTTGTCGGCGGCCACTCGGGGGCGGGAAAATCGACCCTGCTGAAGCTCATTGCGGCGGTAGAGAAGCCCACCGGTGGCGCGGTTCTGGTCGGCGGCCAGAACGTCAGTGGGCTCGCGCGTTCGGCCCTGCCGTATCTGCGGCGACGCATCGGGATGGTGTTCCAGGACCAGAAACTGCTCTTCGATCGCAACGTGTTCGAGAACGTCATGCTGCCCCTGTCGATCGCCGGCTTTCCGCCCAGGGAGGCTGCACAGCGCGTTCGTGCGGCGCTGGACAAGGTCGGCCTTGCCAGCCGCGAAAAGGCGCTGCCGGTCATGCTCTCGGGCGGCGAACAGCAGCGTTTGGCGATCGCCCGGGCCGTGGTGAATCGGCCGAACATGCTGCTGGCCGACGAACCCACGGCCCATCTGGACAATGAAACCGCGGCTGACGTGGCACGCATCTTCCACGAGTTCCATGACGTCGGCGTCACGGTATTGATCGCGACCTATGCCGGGGACCTGTTTCAGGGTGCGCGACGCCTGCAGCTCGATCACGGGAAGCTGGTGTCATGAGGGTCTGGCTGACCCACCACCTGGAAGCCGCGCGGCTGGCGCTGCGCAGACTCACAGCAGCGCCGCTCAACAGCGTGCTTTCCCTGCTGGCAATTGGTATCGCCCTGGCCCTGCCGGCAGGGGGCCAGATGCTGCTGGCAAATGCGCGACATATGGCCGGCACGACGTCGGCCATACCCCAGATTTCGGTGTTCATGGCGACCAACGCCGATCGGCGCGCGGCAACCGAAATCGAATCGCGCCTGGCAAAGTACGGCGGCGTGAAGCAGGTACAGTTCCTGCCGCGGGAAGACACTCTGACGCGAATGAAATCCAGCCCGGGACTGCGCGACGTCATCGAAGCCTTGCCGGCAAACCCCTTCCCTGATGCCTTCGTCGTTACCGCTACCGATGACCGCCCCGAAGCCATGGAAAAGCTTGCAGTCGAGTTCCGGCAGTGGCCCAAGGTCGAGCATGTGCAGCTGGATTCCGCCTGGGTGCGTCGTCTCGATGCCCTGCTCAAGCTGGGCCGCACCGCGGTGCTGCTGCTCGGCACGCTGCTGGGTGCGGGACTGATCGCCATCAGCTTCAGCATCATTCGCATGCAGGTGCTCACGCATCGGGCGGAAATCGAGGTAAGCCAGTTGCTTGGCGCCACCGACGGCTTCATTCAGCGACCGTTCCTCTACTACGGCTTCCTGCTGGGACTCGGCGGAGGTATCGTGGCGTGGCTGCTGGTTGGCGCCGGGGCACTCTGGCTGCGCATGCCTTTGAGCGAATTGGTGCGCCTCTATGATCTGACTCTCGTGCTCCAAGTGCTTGACGCAAGGGATTCGGCCCTGCTGCTGGGCCTTTCCGCAGGCCTCGGCTGGCTCGGTGCGATGATCTCCCTGCGACAGCATTTGAGACAGGGCTGAGGGAAAGTGAATCAATTCGAAGTGTCAGTGAAGGCTCGCCTGCGAAAGCCGCCAGCAGGCCGCAACTAAAACCTTGCTCTTTCCAGTGACGGCTGATGCCTGTTTTATCGGCGTTAAGCTTGGCATTCGTAACTAAAAACCTACATTGCGTTTGGTCCGACGGCGTCGAGTGGATTGGAACGGACTATTCGGGAGATAATGCGTTTATGAGTGAAGAACAACCGATCGAACAGCCTCCCCTAGAAACTGCACCCAACGATCCGCCAGCGGCGGAACCCGTGCGCAATGAGCCGCCGCCGCCAGATCCTCGGCGTCGCTTGCGTGAGCTTCTGGCGATTCCTGACCACCAGCGCACCGACGCCATATGGGACGAAATTATTGAACTCGAGATTTGCCTGGCGCCAGGCAATCGAGTCGCCCCGGGCGGACAAACGGAGCAACCCGGGCGACGTCAGGGTTCTGGACAGGGTCAGGGACGACGACCGGAGCAAGCGCGCCGACCGGATGCGACACCCGGAGCCAAACCGGCGAAGCGCTTTTTCAAGAAATCGAAGCGGCCTCCCGGGGGGCCACCGAAAGCTTGATGGTCGCCCTCACGACAAGCCGTGAGGGAAGGGTATTCTTGCCGCGTTTCGTCTGAAGACCGCCCGTCAGTGGCTTATTGCACGCTGACGCCGCGCCGAACTCCAAGGAAGTCGCCCCCTCCAACGAGGATCCGTGTTGGATGGAGGGGTAATTCCCTACTAAATTTGTCAGGAACTTCCGGGCGCATTGGCACTCTTAGTTCGAGAGTGCTAATATTGTATTCAAGGAGGTCGTGCAATGAGTCGAACCGTGTCTTTTGATCATTTCCCGATGCTCGCCGGTAGCGGCAGCATTGAGGCGTTCATTTCGGCCGCGAACCGCGTGCCCATGTTGAGCGAGGCAGAAGAGCAGTCTTTGGCGCGTCGTTTGCGCGACGAGGGCGATGTTGATGCGGCGCGCCAGTTGGTGACTTCGCACTTGCGCTTGGTGATTGCGATTGCCCGCGGTTATCTCGGATATGGCTTGCCGCACGCCGACCTGATTCAGGAAGGGAATATCGGCCTGATGAAAGCCGTGAAGCGCTTCGACCCGGATCGGGGGGTGCGTCTGGTTTCATTCGCCATGCACTGGATCAAGGCGGAGATTCATGAATACATTCTGAAGAACTGGCGTCTGGTGAAAATTGCCACGACCAAAGCGCAGCGCAAGCTGTTTTTCAACCTGCGCAGCATAAAGGCCTCGCTGGCACAGGACGCAGGGTCGCGACAGGGCTTCAATACCCTGGGTGCCGAAGAAGTGACGGCGGTTGCCAAACGACTCGGGGTCAAACCTGAAGAAGTCATCGAAATGGAAACGCGCCTGACTGGCGCCGATGTTTCGCTTGAACCGGTATCGGACACTGATGAAGACAGCTACGCACCCATCGCCTACCTTGCAGCGGATCACAGCATCGAGCCTTCCGCGATACTCGAGCGGAAAGAGTATGACCATTTACAGGATGAAGGCCTGAGTTCGGCGCTGGCAAGCCTCGACGACCGGAGTCGCGCGATTGTCCAGCGCCGCTGGTTGGTGGCAGATGGCGAAGAGGTCGCCACGCTGCACGAGTTGGCTGCCGAATATGGCGTTTCGGCGGAACGCATTCGCCAGATCGAAGTCAAGGCCATGCAGAAGATGAAGGGCCGGCTCGCGGCCTAAGGAAATTCCGCGGGACCAAAAACGGGCAGCCTCATTATCGAGGCTGCCCGTTGTTTTTGTGTCGCTGTCTCGCGTCCCGCCAGGGGATACCGTCCCCAGGGGACATAAAGCGGAATTCCCGATGGGCTGCAGGCACCGACAAGCAGCGCAAGGAACGGTTGCAGAACGCGCATCAAGCCATCAGGTAATGATCGACCAATAACGCGGCGAACAGCAGCGCGAGATAGAAAATCGACCAGCGGAAGGTGATGCGCGCCACGGCATCCGAGTAGTCGCGCCAGATCAGCCATGCATAGCCGAGGAAGATGGTGTCGAGCAGAACAGCCGACGTCAGATAGAACCAGCCAGACATCCCAATAGCATAGGGCACCAGGGTCACCAGCGTCAGGCCAACGGTATAGAGAAACACATGGCGTCGGGTGTATTCGGCGCCGTGCGTTACCGGCAGCATCGGCAGCCCTGCCGCGGCATATTCCTTGGTACGGTATAGCGCCAGGGACCAGAAATGTGGCGGCGTCCAAACGAAGATGATGAGGAACAGCAGCCAAGCCTCGCCCGGCGCATCGCCGGTCACCGCCGCCCAACCGAGCACCGGAGGCATGGCGCCTGAGGCGCCGCCGATAACGATGTTCTGGGAAGTATTCGGCTTGAGGAAGACCGTATAGATCACCGCGTAGCCGACGAAGGTGGCAAAGGTCAGCCACATGGTGTAGGGATTCACGAAGGCGTAGAGCAGGAATAGGCCGAGGCCCCCGATCAGGCCCGAGAAGAGCAGAGTCTCCAGCGAATTGACCTCGCCTTGCGGCAGGGGCCGGCCACGGGTACGCGCCATCAGCGCATCGATTTTTTGTTCAATCAGGCAGTTCGCCGCCGCCGCCGCGCCCGCCACCAAAGCGATACCCGTCGTGCCTGCCAGCAGGATGCGCCACGGCACCATGCCGGGAACGGCAAGGAACATGCCGATCACCGCACAAAAGACGATCAGCGAAACCACGCGTGGCTTCGCCAGTTGGAAATAATGCAGCAGGCGCTGGGAGCCAAGTTGCAGTTTAAGGGTAGTAGATTTCACGTTTTAGGTTTCAACGATTGAACCCGGAACAAGGGTTTGAGTTTAGCACGCAGGCGATTGCCGGACGGCGGCCCCGATGCAGGCAATGGCAGGAGATACGCTGATGCGGCAGGCACTCGCGGCGCCTGCCGCAGCGATGAAAATTTCACGATGGACTATCGCTGCAATCAAAACTTGATCAGCTTTCCAAGCTCGCGAATGAAGGCCTTGGGCTCGGGGTCCTCGGAGTAGCGGAAAACCACCAAGCCCCGCCTATCCACCAGATTGATCTTGCGGCTGTCTTTGCCGCCTAGCAGCTCCAATGCTTTGGCGTCCGTCGCCTTGATCAGGACCAGGTCCGGATGCGCGGCCATCAGGTCGGCCGCCGGCGCGCTTGCATCGGTAATCAGCCAGAGACGGTCGAGGCGCGTCACGTTGCGGCCCTGTGCAGTGCGCGCCTGTCGGGTCAGGTAAAGCGTGTGCTGACACCGCTCGTCGCAGCCGCCGGGTGCCGCAAAAATCAGCAGCCACTTGCCGCCGACTGCGGGATGTTCCAGCGCTGCGCCATCCGCACGCTGCAAGAATTCGAAGGGCAGTGGAATCGGGTCAAGCGGCTGACCCACGGTTGCCTTGACCTCTGGCGGGGAGACGTAGCGAAAATACAAGGCCGCAACCAGTGGCAATATGCCAATCGCAACAATCGCCAGCACGATCAGCCTGCCATGGCGCCGGGCCGCAGGCGCTGCGGCCGCGAATGGAAGCGGACTGGCTTCGACTTCCTTGTCCGTCGGTGTGTCTGCGTTCATTTCTTTCGCCATGCGAAGAGTCCGTAGGCCGCAGCCATCAGGGCGAACGCCAGCCACATCGCTGCGTAGCCGTAGTGCCTGGTCGCGGGATTCTCTGGAGAGCCCCAGTCGCGGATCAGACCGTCACCACCCGCACCGGTTTGAAGCAGAATCACCGGCAACGCGTCAAGACCACTGAGCTGGCGAAAGTCCGCTTCACGCACATGCTGCCAGACGGCTCCCTGAGGCGCGGTTTTCTGCAATTCAAATGTTCGCGTTTCAAAGCTGCGCGTCACGCCGGCAATCTCAATCTCACCACCAGGCGACACAACCGACGGTAGCTCGGAACGCAGCCGCGGCGCGGGAACCCAGCCGCGATTTACCAGCACGACAACGTTGCTGCCGGACAACTGCAGGGGCGTCAGGACGTGATAACCGGCGCGGCTGCCGTGAATCTTGTTGTCGAGAAACAGTGTTTTCCCGGCCAACCAGCGACCGCGCGCCGTCGCCGTCCGATCGAGCAGTTTCTCCCGGTCGCGCTGCTGTGCCGACAAACTGATCGGGGTCGAGACTAGCGCGGCCTGCTCGCGCTCGAACCGCTCGCCGCGTGTTTCCGCGCGCCAAAGCTGCAGGCGCGCCATGCCGAGGCAGGTCAGGATCAGAAGAATGACCAGAACCAGACGCAGATACCCGCGCTTGAGGGAGAAGATCGACATTTGCAGAACGGCGTGCCTGGGTTGGGGGTCGTGTACGAACCGCGAGTCCGGTAGACTGCACATTTTCAGAAGGGAAATCCATGCGCATCATAGTCATACTGATGCTGATCGCCATTATCGCCAGCCTCGGCAGCGCGCTGGTGTTTGTCTATCGCGACCAAGGCCAAGGCAAGACCCGGGCGGTCAAGGCCTTGTCCGTGCGCGTGGGACTTTCCCTGGTCCTGTTCCTGCTCTTGATGGCCGCGTACCGATTTGGCTGGATTGGCGAACGGCTCTGATCCCGGAGGCTAACGCAGCGCACGCCAGGTGCGCTGCGCCTGGCGCTTTACAGCCAATAGACGACAACGAACAAACCGAGCCAGACGACGTCCACAAAGTGCCAGTACCAGGCTACCGCCTCAAAGGCAAAGTGGCGCTCTGCGGTGAAATGGCCTTTCATCGTCCGCACCAGGATCACAATCAGCATCGTCGCACCGAGCGTCACGTGAAAGCCGTGAAAACCTGTCAGCATATAGAAGGTCGAACCATAGACGCCGGTGGTCATTTTCAGACCCAGGTGACTGTAGGCTTCGGCGTATTCGTAGGCCTGAAGGCTGATGAACACCAGGCCGAGCAGAATCGTCAAGGCCAGGCCGGTGATCAGTTGCTGGCGCTTGTTCGCAATCAGACCCCAGTGTGCCCACGTCACCGTGACGCCCGAGCTCAATAGCAAGAGGGTGTTGATTGCGGGAATGCCCCAGGCGTGCATCGGCGTGAAGACGTCCTTGGCCGCAGGTCCGGCAGTCGGCCACTGGCCCTTGAAGCCCTCCCAGAGCGCAGCCTGGTCGGCACTGGCAAGGTCGGGAACGGACAGGACGCGGACATAGAACAAGGCGCCAAAAAACGCAGCGAAGAACATGACTTCCGAGAAAATGAACCAGGCCATTGCCCAACGGAAAGAACGATCTACCTGCAGGCTGTAACTGCCGCTTTCTGATTCTCCGATCACGCGCCCGAACCAGCCGAACAGCATGACCAGCAGAACGGCAAAACCGCCCATCAGCACCAAGCCGCCGTTGGCAATCGAATTCATCGTCAGCACGGCGCCGCTTGCCAGCAGAAGCAGGGCCAGCGAGCCGACCAGCGGCCAGTGTGAAGGATCGGGAACGAAATAGCGGTTTGCGGATGCGGGGTGACTCATGTTGACCTCCTTGAAATCATATTGTCGTTATTGCTCTGCTGCCTTGTTCATGCGTCGAATCACTGACGACTGATGTTGATCGCCACTGTTACCAGGGTAAGCACAAATACGAACATGAAGACCAGCGCGGTGATCAAGATCTGCAACGGCGACAAGGATGGCGCATCCTTCTCGTGCAGTTTGTGGCCGCGTACCCCAAGCAGCCCCCATGCCACCGTACGAACGGTGCGAAGGAATCTGCCGGCCGGCGGCGGCGAATTTGGTGTCGGCATCGATCACGTCCGGTTTTCCGCGGGCTTTGCCGGCGAGGTCACGCTGCCCGCAGGGACCTCGAAAAACGTGTAGGACAGCGTCACCGTGTTGACGTCGTCAGGCAGTTTCTTGTCGAGCACGAAAACGACTGGCATCTCGCGCACTTCGTGCGGAGCAAAGGTCTGCTGTTTGAAGCAAAAGCAATCCAGCTTCTTCACGTAGCCACCGGCATATTGCGGACCGTAGCTGGGTACCGCCTGGCCGATGACGGTGGTGCCACGCGTGTTCTCGACCCGGTAGGTCACGTGCACAATCTCGCCTGTACTGACCGCAAGGCTGGAGATTTCAGGACGAAAACGCAGACCATTGTCGTGACTGTTGGCATCGAACTCGAGCGTTACCTGACGGCTCGGCAGCAAGGACGCGGCGACCCGCTCCGCGCGGTCGATATCGTAAAGGCCGGTCCATTCGCAAAAGGCCTTGTACAGGCCCGGCTGGACGGCCACGAACAGCAAGCTGCCGGTCACGACAGTCAGCAGGCCCGCCACGATCCGGCGGTTGCTCGCCACCGGCGGCAGCGAGCGGGCGACTGCCGCACCGGTCGGGCCGAGATCAGGATTCACGGCGCGGCAAGCCATTGCCGGATGATGACGCTCAGAAAGACCGCGGCGGCAAACAGCGCAAGGCCGATCGCGATGCGACGGTTACCCTGCTCGCGCGACGTGTCGCTGCTCATCCGTGGGCCTCTGCCGGATCAAACGGAGGGGGATTCTCGAAGGTATGGTGAGGTGCAGGAGAGGGCACGGTCCATTCCAGCCCTCGCGCGCCATCCCACGGCCTGGCTTCCGCCTTGACGCCGCCCTTCATCGCCTTGAAGACCACCACCAGGACCAGCAACTGGCTGAAGCCGAAGCCGAAGGAACCCCAGGACGAAATCGTGTTGAAGTCGGCGAACTGCTGCGCATAGTCGGGAATCCGTCGCGGCATGCCGGCAAGGCCGAGGAAGTGCTGCGGGAAGAAGGCGATGTTGAAGAAGATCATCGACAGCCAGAAGTGCAGCTTGCCGAGACCTTCGTGGTACATGTGGCCGGTCCATTTCGGCAGCCAGTAATAGAGGCCGGCGTACGCTGAAAAGAGTGCTCCGGCCACCATGACATAGTGGAAGTGCGCGACGACGTAATAGGTATCCTGCAACTGGATGTCCACCGCGGTCATGGCAAGCACCAGGCCGGTGAGCCCGCCGATGGTAAACAGAACCAGGAAGCCGAGCGCGAACAGCATCGGCGTCTCGAAGCTCAGCGAGCCGCGCCACATGGTGGTGACCCAGTTGAAGACCTTTACCCCCGTCGGTATCGCGATCAGCATCGTCGCATACATGAAGTAGAGCTGGCCGGTGAGCGGGATGCCCGTCACATACATGTGGTGTGCCCAGACGAAGAAGGAGATCAGTCCGATCGCGGCAATCGCATACACCATCGAGGTATAGCCGAACAGGTGCTTGCGCGAAAACGCAGGGATCACGTGGGAGACAACGCCAAAGGCCGGCAAGGCGATGATGTACACCTCGGGGTGGCCAAAGAACCAGAAGATGTGCTGAAACAGCACCGGATCACCGCCGCCCGCCGCGTTGAAGAAACTGGTCCCGAAATGACGATCTGTCAGCAGCATCGTCACGGCACCGGCCAGAATCGGCATCGAAGCGATCAGCAGGAAGGCGGTAACCAGCCAGGTCCAGCAGAACAGCGGCATCTTCATCAAGGTCATGCCGGGCGTGCGCATGTTGAGGATGGTGGTGATGATGTTGATCGATCCCATGATCGAGGACATGCCGAGAATGTGCACGGCGAAGATGGCCATGTCCATGCCCATGCCCATTTGGACCGACAGCGGGGGGTAAAGCGTCCAGCCGGTGCCGGCGGCGCCGCCGGGCACGAACAGCGAAGCCGTCAGCAGGATGGCGGCCGGCGGCAGCAGCCAGAAGCTCCAGTTGTTCATCCGTGCGAATGCCATGTCGGGAGCCCCGATCATCATCGGGATCATCCAGTTGGCGAAGCCGACGAAGGCCGGCATGATCGCGCCGAACACCATGATCAACGCATGCAGCGTAAGCATCTGGTTGTAGAACTCCGGCGCAACGTACTGCAATCCGGGCGACATCAGTTCGGCGCGGATGATCAGGGACATTGCGCCGCCCACCAGGAACATGGCGAAGCTGAACCACAAGTACATCGACCCGATGTCCTTGTGGTTGGTCGTGGTTATCCAGCGCATCAGCCCTGTCGGGCCGTGACCATGGCTGTCGTCTTCGTGGTGCCCGGCATGGGCGGCATGTTGGCTAGCTTGCATTGTCAGTTTCTCCTGAAGGCCGGTGCGGTCACTTGCCGCGAAGTGCTTTGACTTCGGCAGGCTGAATGACTTCGCCGAGCTTGTTGTTCCATGCGTTCCGCTCGTAGGCAACGACGGCCGCGATATCCGTGTCGTTCAACTGCGCGCCGAAGGCCGCCATTGCGGTGCCCGGCTTACCCTTGATGACGATATCGAGATGAGCCGCCTTCGGGCCCTTGACGATCTTGGAACCATCCAGAGCCGGGAACGCAGGCGGCAATCCTTGTCCGTTCGGCTGGTGGCACGCTGCGCAGTTGGCCGTGTAAACCTTCTCGCCGCGGGCAACCAGTTCGTCCAGCTTCCAGACCTTGGCCGGATCATCGGCCACAGCAGCCATGGCCTTCTTCTGATCGGCAGCCCAGGCCGCATATTTTTCAGCGGAAACGACTTCGACCACCACGGGCATGAAGCCGTGGTCCTTGCCGCAGAGCTCGGAACACTGGCCGCGGTAAGTGCCTTCCTTCTCGGCGCGGAACCAGGTATCGCGCAAGAAACCGGGAACTGCGTCGGCCTTGACCGCAAACGCCGGGACAGACCAGTTGTGAATCACGTCGGAAGCCGTGAGCAGCATGCGCACCTTCTTGCCGACCGGCACCACCATGGGCCGATCTACCTCCAACAAGTAGTGCTCGCCCTTTGGCGTCTTGTTTTCGATCTGGTCGCGCGGCGTGGAAAGCACGCTCATGTACTTGACGCCGGCGGCATCACCGGTGACGTATTCGTAACCCCACTTCCACTGATAGCCGGTGGCCTTGATCGTCAGGTCGGGTTGCGAGGTATCCCGCATCTGCACCAGCGTCGATGTCGCCGGAACGGCAATGGCGATCAGAATCAGCGTCGGGACAATGGTCCAGGCTATTTCGACCGTCGTGTTGTCGTGGAAATCGGCTGGCTTGTGACCCCTGGACTTGCGATGAAAGACCAAGGAGTAGGCAACGACGGCAAAGACGCCGACAAAGATCACGGTAATGACCCACGTCAGCAGGGTGTGCAAGTCATAGACGCGCCGGGCCAAGTCCGTGACGGGCACTTGCAGACTGATATCCCAGGCGGCGTTGGCAGCGCCCGCCGGGATGCCCGCCAGCCCCGCCATCAGAAATCCGGCAAACCCACGCCGCAAACGACTCACGTCGTGGTTCTTGTTTGAGTTTCGTGCCATCTCCCCTCCCCCTCCGCGTCAGTCTCGCACCACGCGGCACAGCGTTGGCACGATTGGCTGACGTGTTCGAAAACCTTCCAAAAAGGGTCCGCAGGAACCCCGTTCCAGTTTCTTAGCGGGGCAAAGGTTAACACACTCCAATTGATCTAAATCAATCAAAGCTAGAAATTATTGATATAAAAGATATGCGCGGTGTGAATACGCTGACATCCCGCCCCCACCGACTTCCTTCGAAACAGGCCACCGCCGAGCTGAATGTCCTGCAACCCGAAGGGCAATCTCGCACAGTACGCCGCGCGCTCGGGACAGGGTGCTATGACGCCAGGGCCTCGAGCAGTTTGTCATGCACGCCGCCAAACCCGCCATTGCTCATGATCAGCACCTGATCCCCCTCTCGCGCATCGGCCGCCACGGCAATTACCAGCATCTCCAGGTCATCGAAGCTGCGTGCCTTGTCGCCCAACGGCGCCAGCGTTGCGGCGGTGTCCCAACCCAGATTGCGTGCATAGCAGTACGTCGCATCGGCGTCCGCGAGGCTTTCCGGCAGTTGCGCCTTCATTGCACCCAGCTTCATGGTGTTCGAGCGCGGCTCGAGGACCGCAAGGATTCTGGCGCGGCCGACGCGCTGACGCAGGCCGGCGAGAGTCACGCGTATCGCCGTCGGATGGTGGGCAAAATCGTCAATCACGGTCACGCCGCGCACCGTACCGCGCACTTCCAGCCGGCGCTTGATGCCGCTGAAACTTGCCAAAGCCTTGAGACCAACGGCCACCGGGACTCCGGCATGTCGCGCTGCGACCAGCGCGGCGACGGCATTGTCCCGGTTGTGGGCTCCCGCAAGCTCGAAGCGCTCGACCCTGCCCTGCGGTTTGCGGGCCAGACTCACCTCGAAGCCTCCCGCAGCATCCGGCTCCCCGGCCTGCCAGCCCTCGGCCCCACTGAACCATTCGACCGGAGTCCAGCAGCCACGGGCAAGCACGCGCTTGAGCGATGCCTCCTGCGCGTTCGCGACAATCAGGCCATTTGACGGCAAAGTTCTTACCAGATGATGGAATTGAGTTTCGATAACAGCAAGATCATGGAAGATGTCTGCATGATCGAACTCAAGATTGTTCAGGATCGTGGTGCGCGGCTGGTAGTGCACGAACTTGGAACGCTTGTCGCAGAATGCCGTGTCGTATTCGTCGGCCTCGATGACGAAGAAAGGCGAGTCGGTCAACCGGGCCGAAACGCCGAAGCCTTGCGGCACGCCCCCGACCAGGAAAGAAGGATTCAATCCGGCCTCCTCGAGAATCCACGCCAGCAGCGAAGTCGTCGTCGTCTTGCCGTGCGTACCCGCCACGCCCAGCACCCAGCGGCCGCGCAGTATGTTCTCGGCCAGCCATTGCGGGCCGGAGACATAGGGCAGGTTGCGTTCGAGAATGGATTCGAGCAGCGGATTCCCGCGCGAAATCGCGTTGCCGACGACAAACAGATCGGGATTCAAAGTCAATTGCTCGGCCCCGTAACCAGCCACGAGATCGATGCCCTGCTCGCCGAGTTGCGTACTCATGGGCGGATACACGTTGGCGTCGCAACCGGTGACGCGGTGCCCCGCCGCACGCGCCAGCAGCGCGATGCCGCCCATGAAAGTGCCGCAGATGCCGAGGATGTGGATATGCATGGCGCGCTCTTTGCCGTGAATAGTGAAATAATGAAGCGGATTCTATCCCGCCAGGGGATACCGTCCGCCACCCTGAAGGTTGCGGGCATAACCGTCCACCGCACCTGTAAAACCCGCCATGCCACGCCGCAAGCCTGCCCCCTCCGCCGCCAGTCATCTGCGACGCGCCATTGCCTGTGCTGCGGCACGCCTGATGGCCGAGGAAGGCATCGGCGACTACGGCACCGCCAAGCGCAAGGCCGCCCGCAGTCTCGGCGCCACCGAAGCAGAGGCGCTGCCGACCAACGAAGAGATCGAGACCGAGCTGCGCGCCTGGCAGTCGCTCTACCAGGAAGACGAGCAGCGCGAACGCGTTCACGATTTGCGCAGCACGGCGCTCGAGGTGATGCAATTGCTGGCCGAATTCAATCCTTACCTCACCGGTGGCGCGCTGGACGGCACTGCCGGCCGCTACTCTGCCGTGGAGATCGATCTTTACGCCGACAGCAGCAAAGATGTAGAGATCGCGCTGCTATCTCACGGCATCTCCTACGATACGATAGATAACCGGCGGATTGGCCTTGACGCCCAACTGCGCCTCGAGTGGAACGATCTGCCCGTACTGATCTCGGTGTACCCTCCAGTGGCAGAGCGGCAACAACCGAAGAACCCGCATGGGGGCCGGGGGCGCCAACGGGTTCGCGCCGAAGCTGTGCTGGAACTGTTGCGGGAGGGGCCGAAATGAAGCGCTCCTCGCTCGCCTGGCTGGCGCTTGCAGGCGGTGCGCTGCTTGCCGCAATCATCGGCCACCGCCTTGGCGTTTTTGGCAAGAGCGCCGAAACGCTGCCCCCGACAACCCCGGCAATACCCATCTTCGACCTGGTCCTGACGGACCTGAAAGGCCAACCACAAAGCCTCGGCCAATGGCGCGGCAAGGTTCTGATAGTCAACTATTGGGCAACTTGGTGCCACCCCTGTCGTGAGGAGATGCCGGGCTTTTCCCGCCTGCAGGACAAGTATCGCGACAAGGGCGTTCAATTTGTAGGCATCAGTATCGATACTGCAGCTAAAATTGTCGAATTTCAGGGAAAAACGCCTGTCGTCTACCCTCTGCTGATTGGCGACATGGACGTCATGGAAAGCAGTGCCAAGCTGGGAAACACCCGGCAGGCGCTCCCCTTCACTGCGGTTTTCGACAAGCAGGGCAGGCTCTTTTCGACCAAGCTGGGGCGCGTGGCCGAGGCTGAACTGGAACGCCAGTTGATCGAACTGACGTCACCATAACTGGACAAAGTGCGGGTATTTGCGGCAAACTTGCGGTCATGACGAAGCAAAAACGCAATAAAGGACCGGACAGCAAGGACTCGAATGGCGCTGTCCTGGTGCTCCACGGCCCGAATC
>JBAZOF010000015.1:0-22047 GCA_041648855.1 Sulfuritalea sp.
GATGCGGTCTATCCATTCCACGTCGGGACCGAAGCGCGCCTGACCTCCGAGGTCGAGCGTGAGGTGCACGCCGAGCCCGGCCGCTTCCGGCACCGGGTAGATCAGTCGCGAGAAGGGTGCGCGTCCTGCCAGTGCGTAGTAGTTGCCCTTGGCGTAGGAGAGCGGCGGCACGGTTTCCGGCGGCAGGCCGCGCAGGCTGCGGGCGACGCCCTGGGCGCCGAGCCCGGCACAATTCACCACGCTTTGCGCCAGGATCGCCGTGTCGTCAGCGCCAGCTTTCACTTCGAGGATGATGCCACCGTCGACGATCTCGCCACCCCGCACGGGACTTTGCAGGGCCAGCACCGCGCCCTTGCGTTCGGCGTCGCCGAGCAGGGAAAGCATCAGGGCATGGCTGTCGATGATTCCGGTCGAGGGCGACAACAGCGCGGCGGCGCATTCGAGCGCCGGTTCCAGCGCGCGCGCCGCATCGCGCGACAGGAATTGCAGGTCGTCTACGCCATTGGCGGCGGCACCGGCGGCGATGCGGCCGAGCTGCTCGCGCTGCGCTTCGCCCGCGGCAACGATCAGCTTGCCGCAGCGCCGGTGGCCGATGCCGCGCTCTGCGCAATAGGCGTAAAGCAAGCGGCGTCCGGCGACGCAGAGCCGGGCCTTGAGCGAACCGGCGGGGTAGTAGATGCCGGCATGGATCACCTCGCTGTTGCGCGCGCTGATGCCCGTGCCGAAAGCGTCCCCGGCTTCGAGAATCAGCACTTCGCGACCCTCGGCGGCCAGTCTGCGCGCAACGGCCAGACCGATCACGCCTGCGCCGATCACGGCACAATCGATTTTCTCCATGAGGAATTTGTGGCAGAGTGAAGTCGATGAAGTGCTGCGAAGGATAACCGACATGACGCCGAGACGATTTACGACAATTGCCCTGATGGCTTTGTTCGCCCTGGCGACCGCCAACGTTCGCGCTGCGGATGCGGCGGCCGGCGTGGCAACGACCAGGAGCCGCATCGTGTTCCAGGTCAATGAAGACGATTCGAAGAAGTGGAACACGGTGCTGTCCAACGTCAACAACGTGCAGGAAGAACTCGGCAAGGTCGAGGTCACGGTGGTCGCCATCGGGCCGGGGCTGGGCATGCTCAAGGCCGATGCGCTGACCGCGAACCGGGTGCAGGACGCGATGGCGGCCGGCGTGCGTTTCGTCGCCTGCGGCAATTCGATGCAGGCGATGCACCTGACCAGGGACGACATGATCGACAACATCGCCTATGCCAGGGCCGGCTATGTCGAAATCATGCGTCTGCAGCAGCAGGGTTATGCCTACATCCGCCCCTGAGGTCGCGTCGGCATTTGCGCCGCAACTCGACTGGTCGCGCATCGATACCGTCCTGCTCGACATGGACGGCACGTTGCTCGACCTGCATTTCGACAACCATTTCTGGCAGACCCATCTGCCGCAGCGTTATGCCGAGGCGCGCGGCCTCTCGGTCGAGGCCGGGCGCGAGGACCTGATGGCGCGCTATCACGGTCGCGCCGGGACGCTGGACTGGTACTCGGTGGACTTCTGGGAAACCGCGCTGGAACTGGACATCATGCGCCTCAAGGAAGAGGTCGCGCACCTGATCGACATCCATCCGCACGTGACGGCCTTCCTCGAAGCGATGCGCGCCAGCGGCCGGCGCGTGGTGCTGGCGACCAATGCCCACCACAAGAGCGTGACGCTGAAGATGGCGCGCACCGGCCTTTCGCCGCACTTCGATGCCATCGTCAGTTCGCACGCGCTGGGCGCGGCCAAGGAGGAGCAGGCCTTCTGGCAGCGGCTGCAGGAAATCGAGCCTTTCGATCCGGCGCGCACCGTGCTGGTCGATGACAGCCTGCCGGTGCTCGACAGCGCGCGCCGCTACGGCATTGCGCATCTGGTGACGATCAGGAAGCCGGATACGAAGCAGCCGGAAAAGCATACCGGCGACTACCCGGCGATCGATGACTTTTCGCAACTGATGCCGTGATCTGCGCTTGCTGCAACGCAGCTTGACTCCGGTGCCCGGCTTCCTTTATGTTGTATACAAAATATCGTATGCAATCACTAAAACTACGTGAAATCAAGGGTTAATCGCTTATCCCTGTCGCAGCAGGCCGTCGATTTGCTGCGCGAGCAGATCTACAATCACGTGCTCGCGCCGGGCCAGCGGCTGGACGAAGCGCTGCTGGCCGAGCAGCTCGGCATCAGCCGCACGCCGCTGCGCGAAGCCCTCAAGGTGCTGTCCGCGGAAGGGCTGATCGACCTGCAGCCGCACAAGGGCTGCTTCGTCACCGAACTGACGCTGCGCGATCTGGAGGAGATTTTTCCCATCATGGCCACGCTCGAAGGCCGCGTCGCCCACGAAGTGGCGGAGAAGCGTACGGCGGCCCAGCTCAAGTCGCTCGATGCGCTGCATGAAAAGCTGGAAAAGCATGCGGCGGCGGGCGACGTGAATCGCTACTACGAGACCAACTACGTTTTTCACGACCAGTTGCAGGAATGTGCCGGCAATCGCTGGCTGCAGATGGTGATCGGCGATCTGCGGAAGCTGCTGAAGCTGTCGCGCCACCATTCGCTGCGGCTGGAGGGCCGGCTGGCCGCGTCGCTGGGCGAACATCGCGCGCTGATGCAGGCCTTGCACCGGCAGGATGCCGATGCGGCGGAGCAGGTGATGCGCGGGCATTTGCTGGCGCAGCTCGATGCGCTGCGCGAAATGTCGCTGGCAACCGAGGCGGTTCATGGCTGAGGGACTGGTGCAGCGTCTGCGCTCGATAGTCGGCGCCGGCGGCACGGCGAGCGTCGGCCCGAAGCAGCTCGGCGAATGGCGGCGGCTGCTCACCGAGTGTGCCGAAGCGCGGGGCGGCGAGGTTTCCGCGCGCATCCGGGCGGCGGCCTTGGCGCAGACCTATCTCGAACTCGACGACAGCGGACGCCACGCCTTCCTGCGCCTGATCTCGTTGGAGTTCGGCCCCGCGCCCGAACGCGTGGCGCAAGCCCACGAGGCCTACCAGCAGGCGGTGGGCAGCGAGGACCAATGGGATGCCGAGGCCGAACTGCGCGCGGCGCTGCGCTCGGCTCGGTTGCGCATCCTGACCCAGTTCAACGCGATTCCGCAGGGCGTCAAGTTCCTCGTCGATCTGCGCGCCGACCTGCTGCGCTATCTCGACGAAGATGCCGAGCTCGCGCCGCTGGATCGCGAACTCGAATCGCGCCTGGCGGCGTGGTTCGATGTCGGCTTCCTCGAACTGCAGCGCATCACCTGGTGCTCGCCGGCGGCGCTGCTGGAAAAGCTGATCGAGTACGAGGCGGTGCATGAAATCCGCTCCTGGGCCGACCTCAAGAACCGGCTCGATTCGGATCGTCGCCTCTACGCCTTTTTTCATCCGCGCATGCCGATGGAGCCGTTGATCTTCGTCGAGGTGGCGCTCACCGATCATCTCGCCGACAGCGTCCAGGCCCTGCTCGACGAGCACGCGCCGGTGTTCGACGCGCGTCGCGCCGATACCGCGATCTTCTATTCGATCTCCAACACGCAGGCCGGGCTGCGCGGCGTGTCCTTCGGCAGTTTTTTGCTGAAGCGCGTGATCGACGATCTGCAGCGCGATTTTCCCAAGCTGCGGAATTTCGCCACCTTGTCGCCACTGCCCGGGTTTGCGTCGTGGGCGCGGAAGAATCCGCAGGCGCTGGCCGATGTAGGGCTCGAACTCGATGCGGAGCAATTGGCTGCGGGCGGCTGGGCACAGAAAGCCGCGACGGCGCGCAAGGTCAACGACGCGCTGACGCAACTGGCGGCGCGCTACCTGACGCTCGCCAAGGCCAGCCGCGGCGACGGCCGGCAGCCGCTCGATGCGGTCGCGCGTTTCCACCTCGGCAACGGCGCCCGCATCGAACGCATCAACCCGCTGGGCGATGCATCGCCGAAGGGCATGCAGCAGTCCTTCGGCGTGATGGTGAATTACCTGTACGACCCCGACTCACTGGAAGACAACGTTGAGAGTTTCGCCCGCGAGGGCGCTATCGCCACGTCTGCCGCCATCAGGCGCCAGGCACGGCAAAAATAAATCATAAAAGGAGACCAAGCATGCGACGCAATTTTCTGAAGAATGCCCTGACAGCGGCACTGACCCTGAGCCTCGGCCTCGCCAGCGTACCGGCACTGGCCCAGGCCAAGGTGATCAAGATTTCCCACCAGTTCCCCGGCGGCACCATCGACGACGGCGATTTCCGCGATCGTCTGGTGCGCAAATTTGCCGCCGAAGTCGAAAAGAAGACCAACGGTCAGTTGAAGTTCGAGATCTATCCGGCGGCCTCGCTGATGAAACCGGTGCCGCAATACAAGGCGCTGTCCACCGGCGCACTCGACATGGCGCTGTATCCGCTGGCCTATGCGGGCGGCGAATTTCCTCCTGCCAACCTGACCCTGATGCCGGCGCTGATTACCAGCTACGAGCAGGGCCTGCGCTGGAAGGATGCGCCGATCGGCAAGGAGCTGACGCGCCTGCTCGATGAGAAGAACGTCAAGATCGTCACCTGGATCTGGCAGGCCGGCGGCATCGCGTCCAAGGGCAAGCCGCTGGTTGCCACGGATGACGCCAAGGGCATGAAGGTGCGCGGCGGCAGCCGTGAAATGGACCTGATGCTGAAGGGCGCCGGCGCTGCAGTGACCAATGTGGCGTCGAACGAGATCTACAGTGCAATGCAGTCCGGCGTGCTGGATGCCGCGATCACGTCGAGCACCTCGCTGATCAGTTTTCGCCTGCATGAGACCTCGGACTACCTCACCGCAGGGCGCAAGCATTCCTTCTGGTTCATGTTCGAGCCGCTGCTGATGTCGAAGAAGACTTTCGATGCACTGACGCCGGCACAGCAGAAGATCGTCATGGAAGTCGGCGCCTCGCTGGAGAAATTCGGCATGGAGGCCGCCAAGGCCGACGACGAGCGCGTGGTCGAGGTCTACACCAAGGCCGGACGCAAGGTGGGCGACATGGACCAGGCGGCTTTCGACAAATGGCGCGAAGTGGCCAAGGCCTCGGCGTGGAAGGACTTCGAGGAGAAGGTCAAGGGCGGCAAGGAGTTGTTCGATATGGCCGTGGCCGTAAAGTAGACGATGCTTGCAGCCTGGCGGCAGTTCAGCCGTGCGGTGACCGCGATCAACACCCTGACCGGCTACCTGTCAGGGGTGTTGATCGTGATCTGCAGTGGCGTCCTCGTCTTCGAGGTAGTGGTGCGTTACTGGCTCAACTGGCCGACCGACTGGGAAATCGAAATGTCGATCATGCTGTTGATCGTCGCCACCTTCATGAGTGCGGCTTTCACCCAGGCGTCGCGCGGGCATGTCGGCATCGAGGTGCTCGACGCGCTGCTGTCGGAGCGCGCCAACCGCTGGCGCAACTTGATCGGCGACATCCTGTCGATGGCCTTCTGCCTGTTCATCGCCTGGCATGCCTGGAAGTTTTTCCACGAAGCCTGGGCCGACGGCAAGATGAGCAACACCGCCTGGGCGCCCAAGCTGTGGCCCGCCTACCTGTTCATGGCGCTGGGCATGACCATGCTCTCGCTGCAAATGCTGGTGCAACTCGGCGACCAGCATATTCATCAGCACCGTGAGGACGAGGAATGAGCTCGACGCCCAGGGGCGTCGGCCCATTCCTCGCATCCAAAGAGCACCCTCTCCCAACCTCTCCCGCCGGGCGGGAGAGGCGACTAATTTTGTCCCGCCCGCTGGGCGGGAACAGGTGGCCGAAAACATGAGCACCCTCCAGGTAGGAATCCTGTTCGGCATCGCCACCTTCGTCGCGCTGTTCTCCGGCATGCCGATTGCGTTCGCGGTCGGCGGGGTGGCGCTGGTGTTCATGCTGCTCTACATGCCAAGCGAAACCGTGGGGCTGGTGGCCGAAACGCTGTATTCCGAGCTCGACAACTTCGTCCTGCTGACGATCCCGTTGTTTGTCCTGATGGGCGCGGCGATCGGCAAATCGCGGGCCGGCGGAGATCTGTATTCCTCGCTCAACCGCTGGATGGGGCGCATTCCCGGCGGTCTCGGTGCGGCCAACGTGATGGCCTGTTCGGTGTTCGCCGCGATGTGCGGGTCGAGCCCGGCCACCTGTTCGGCGATCGGATCGTCCGGCATCCCGGAAATGCGCAAGCGCGGCTATTCCTCCGGGCTGGCGGCCGGCATCATCGCGGCCGGCGGCACGCTGGGCATCCTGATCCCGCCGTCGCTGACCCTGATCCTCTACGGCGTGGTCACCGAGCAGTCGATCGGCAAGCTGTTCATGGCCGGCGTCGGTCCCGGCCTGCTGCTTACCGCGCTGTTCATCGTCTGGGTAGTGATCCAGTTCCGCCGCGAGCAGGCGCGCGCGCGGGCGCAAGGCGACAACACCGAAATCCTGCGCGTGGAAAGCTTCACCTGGCGCGAGAAGTTCGAGACCATTCCGCGGCTGGCACCCTTCATCGCCATCATCGTCATCATCATGGTCGCGCTCTACGGCGGCTGGGCGACGCCTTCGGAAGTCGCCGGCATCGGCGCCTTCGCTTCGCTGCTATGGTGATGATGATCTACGGCTGCTGGCGCTGGACCGAAATGAAAGCCATCCTCGGCGGCACGGTGCGCGAATCGACCATGGTGATGATGATCATCGCCATGAGCTTCCTCTACACCTATGTCATGAGCTACCTGCACATCACGCAGGAAGTCGCCGCATGGATGGTCGGCCTGCCGCTGGGCAAGTGGGGCTTCTTCGTCGCCGCCAACATCCTGCTGGTGGTGCTGGGCTTCTTTCTGCCGCCGGTGGCGATCATCCTGATGGTGACGCCGATCATCCTGCCGGCGCTGAAGGCCCATGGCATCGACCTGGTCTGGTTCGGCGTGATCATGACGATCCTGATGGAAATGGGCCTGATCCATCCGCCGGTCGGGCTCAACCTGTTCGTCATCAGCTCGATTGCGCCCGACATCAAGCTTTCCGAAATCATCTGGGGCACGCTGCCGTTCATAGGGCTGATGATCCTGGCCATCGTGCTGCTGGCCTTGTTCCCGGACATCGCGATGTGGCTGCCGAACAATGTCAAATGAAAACCTGAAGTGACCGATTCATGAACCAGAACCTGTATTCCCTGCTCTCGGCGCACTTTCCGCAGGACTCCGCTGCGCCCTGCATGATCCTCTCTGACGGCCGGGTGTGGACCTACGGCGACATTCAGCACGCCGCGGGGCGCATGGCGAACCTGATCGTCGCGCTCGGCCTCAGGCCCGGCGATCGCGTCGCGGCCCAGGTGGAAAAGACGCCCGAAGCGCTGGTGCTGTATCTGGCGGCGATTCGCGCCGGCATGGTGTTTCTGCCCTTGAATCCGGCCTACCAGCGCCACGAGCTGGAGTACTTTCTCGGCGACGCGAAACCGGGCCTCTTCGTATGTCGACCGCAGATGCGCACGCTGGCCGACGAGTTGGCGGCGAAGGCCGGCGTGCCGAACGTATTGGAACTCGACGACACCGGACGCGGTTCGCTGATCGATGCCGCTGCGCCGCAGGCGGATGCCTTCGCCACAGTGGCGAGAACTGCCGCGGACCTCGCTGCGATCCTCTACACCTCGGGCACGACCGGGCGCTCCAAAGGCGCCATGCTGACGCACGGCAACCTCGCGCACAACGCCAGGACGCTGCATGCATATTGGCACTTCCAGCCCGGCGACGTGCTGCTGCACATGCTGCCGACCTTTCATGTGCATGGCCTGTTCGTCGCCTGCCACACGATCCTGCTCAACGGCTCGGCGATGTTCTTCGAGCCGAAGTTCGACGCCGCGCGCGCCATGAAGCTGCTGCCGCAGTCGACCGTGTTCATGGGCGTGCCGACCTATTACGTGCGCCTGCTGCTCGATCCGGCCTTCGGTCGCGACACCTGCGGCAACATCCGGCTGTTCGTCTCCGGTTCGGCACCGCTGCTGAAGGAAACCTTCGACGAGTTCCAGCGGCGCACCGGCCATACGATTCTGGAACGCTATGGCATGACCGAGGGCGGCATGTTCACCTCGAATCCCTACGACGCAGGTGAGAATGGGCGGCGCGGCGGCACCGTCGGTCTCCCGCTGCCGGGTACCGAGCTGCGAATAGTCGGCGCTGGCGGCACGGCGGCAAAGCCCGGCGTTGTCGGCCACATCCAGGTCAAGGGCGACAATGTCTTCGTCGGCTACTGGGGCATGCCCGAAAAGACCAGGGAAGAGTTCACCGCCGATGGCTACTTCAAGACCGGCGACATGGGCAGCCTGTCTGTCGATGGCTACGTGACGATCAGCGGCCGCTCCAAGGACCTGGTGATCACCGGCGGCCTCAACGTCTACCCCAAGGAGATCGAGGAACTGATCGACGCCATGCCGGGCGTGGTCGAGTCCGCGGTGATCGGCCTGCCGCATCCCGATTTCGGCGAAGCGGTCACGGCCGTGGTGGTGCGCCAGAAGAATGCGGAAGGGAGGGCCCTGACCGAGTCCGGTATCATCGCTGCCATCAAGGACAGGCTGGCTAACTTCAAGGTGCCGAAGTGGGTGTATCTGGTCGATCAGTTGCCGCGCAACGCCATGGGCAAGGTGCAAAAGAACATTTTGCGGGAAACCTATTCGCCGATGACCAGCCGTTGAGGCTGCCATGCTGAATTTTCTGCCGGCACCGCTGATCGGCCTTGTCGCCTCGGTGCTGCTGGCTCTCAACGCGCTGTTCTGGGTCCCGATCCTGCTGCTGTTTGCGATCGTCAAGCTGATCCTGCCGTTCAAGGTCGTTCGCCTGTGGATCGACCCCGTGCTGGTGACCATCGCCGAGACGTGGATATCCTGCAACAGCGGCTGGATGGCGCTGACCCAGCGCACCGCGTGGGATGTCGAAGGCATCGCCGGGCTCGATCCGCACAACTGGTATCTGGTCAACTGCAATCACCAGACCTGGGCCGACATTTTCGTGCTGCAGCACTTGTTCAACCGCCGCATTCCGCTGCTGAAATTCTTCATCAAGCAGCAGTTGAAGTGGGTGCCGGTCATGGGCCTGGCCTGGTGGGCGCTGGATTTTCCCTTCATGCGCCGTCACAGCGAGGAATATCTCAAGCTGCATCCGGAGATGCGCGGCAAGGACCAGGCGGCTACGCGCCGCGCCTGCGAGAAATTCGCCCTGATCCCGACCAGCGTCATGAACTTTCTCGAAGGCACGCGCTTCACGCCGGCCAAGCACCAGCGCCAGCAATCGCCCTACCGCCACCTGCTCAAGCCCAAGGCGGGCGGCATCGCGCTGGCGCTCAATGCCATGGGCGACCGCTTTCAGGCGATACTGGACGTCACCATTGTTTACCCGGACGGAAAGCCGGATTTCTGGGAGTTCCTTTGCGGCAAGCTGAAACGGGTGATCGTGCGGGTGCAGAGCCTGCCGGTTCCCGAACACCTGATGAAGAGTGATTACGCAGCCGATCCGGCGACGCGCGAGGCCTTCCAGCGCTGGGTGCAGCAATTGTGGCAGGACAAGGACGCGCAGATCGAGCGGCTGCTGACGGAGGCAAAGACCTGAAGCCATGAATCCCAATCTCACCGACATCAGTCATGTCATACAGCTCGCGGTCGCGCCGGTGTTTCTGCTCACCGCGATCGCGACGCTGATCAATGCCCTGAACACCCGACTGGGTCGCATCGTCGATCGCCGGCGTGTGGTGCAGGAACGCCTGCATACGCGAGAGCCCGCCGAAGCCGAGATGGCGGCGACCGAGATCGGCAACCTGCAGCGCCGCACCCGGCTGATCTACTACGCCATCTTCTGCGCCGTGCTTTCCGCGCTGTTGGTGTGCCTGGTGGTTGCGGGTGCCTTTCTCGGCGCCCTGCTCGGCATCGATCTGGCGCGCAGCGTGGCGACGGTCTTCATCGCCGCCATGCTGGCGATGATCTCGGGACTCGGTTTGTTCCTGCGCGAAGTCTATCTGGCCGTGCGCACCGCCGCGCACCATAGACATTGAGCTTGCGCCACGCGCTGGCCACCATTGCGCTCGGTCCCGTGCTGCTGGCGCAGGGGCGTCACGTTCGGCTTACGGTGCCCGTGCTGCCCGAAGCCGACGGGCCGCGCGAGGGGGAAACCGGCAGCGGCAAGCCGCTGCGACTGCTGATCCTTGGCGATTCGGCCGCCGCCGGTGTCGGCGCGCGGACGCAGGACGAGGCGCTCTCCGGGCAACTCGCCGTGTCGCTGGCGCCGACTTTTCGGCTGCGCTGGAAGCTGTTGGCCTTTACCGGCGCCACCACCGCCGACATGCTGGATCATCTGCAACAGCTGCCGGCCGAAGCTTTCGACGTGGTCGTCACCTCGCTGGGTGTGAACGATGTCACGGGGCGTGTATCGCTGGCGGCGTGGCGCTGCGCGCAGCGGGAATTGATCGCCGTGCTGCAAGCGCGCTTCGGCGCGCGTCATCTGCTGCTTTCCGGCTTGCCGCCGATGCATCGCTTTCCCGCGCTGCCGCAGCCCTTGCGCTGGTATGTCGGTAGCCGCGCGCGCGATTTCAACCGGGAGCTGGCGAACGTGGCGGCGAGCCGCCCCGGCTGCGAGTTCCTCGCCCTCGGCCATGAGATGATGGATGCCTCGGCCATGGCCGGCGACGGCTTCCATCCGGGGCCGCCGATCTACACCCTCTGGGCGCGCGAAGCCACGCGCCGCATCGTGCAACGCATGGAGCAGACAGCATGATCGACCTCTATTACTGGACCACCCCCAACGGCCACAAGATCACGATGTTTCTCGAAGAGACGGGGCTGCCGCACCGGATCCTGCCGATCAACATCGGCAAGGGCGAGCAGTTCGCTGCAGACTTCCTCGAAATCGCGCCGAACAACCGGATTCCGGCCATCGTCGACCACGCGCCGGCCGATGGCGGCGCGCCGGTCTCCCTGTTCGAGTCGGGCGCCATCCTGCTCTACCTGGCGGAGAAGACCGGCCAGTTCATCGCCCCCGATCTGCGCGGGCGCGCGGAAACCATACAGTGGCTGTTCTGGCAGATGGGCGGCCTCGGGCCCATGGCCGGGCAGAACCATCACTTCACGCAGTACGCGCCGGAAAAGATTCCTTATGCCATCGAGCGCTACACCAAGGAGACGGCGCGGCTGTACGCGGTGCTGAACAAGCGGCTCGCCGATCGCGAGTTCGTCGCCGGCGATTATTCGATCGCCGACATGGCCTGCTACCCGTGGATCGTACCGCACCAGAAGCAGGGACAGAAGCTTGAGGATTTTCCGCATCTGGCGCGCTGGTTCGGCGCGATTCGCGAGCGCCCGGCGACCCAGCGCGCCTATGCGCTGGCGCAGCGAATCAACCCGGCGCCGGTGGTGACCGAGGAAGCGAAGCGCGTGCTGTTCGGCCAGGATGCCGGCACGGTGCGCCCCGGCTGATCGACCGGGGCTTCAGATCTTCAGGTAAGTCCAGCCTTCCTGCACGCGTTCGGCGACATGCTCGATGGCGGTCCGGGTCACTGCAGCTTCGGGTACCAGCGTGACATCTTCACCGACGCGCTGCAAGCGCGCCATGGTTTGCCCGCAAGCGACGAAGCCGACTCGCGCATGATGCACCTTGAGCTCCGCGATGCGCCCGGCGTAAGGCGTCGTGCGTGCGCGCAGCAGGTCGAGCCCGCGATGGTTGGCGATAATCTCCACCTGGGCGCTGCCGACCTTGGCCAGATAGGCTTCCGCGAGGTCCAGCGCGGCGTCCATTTGTTCCGCCTTGGCGCTGTCCAGATGGATCAGGATGCGGGCGGGTTCCGTCGCGAAGACGCCGCCGGCCCAGGCGGCGCTCAAGCCTGGCGGCTTGACCGAGGTCGTTGCGTGGTGTCCCAGCCAGCCGGCCAGCACGCCGACAATCAGGGCGACGCTCGCCGCGAGCGCGCCGCCCCACACCGGCACTTGGCGGTTCAGCCGGCGCCGCGCGGCCGGCACATTGCCGTAGGCATGGCGCACCAGTTCCTTGGCGGAGCGCAGCGCGCAAAGTCGCTGGCCGAGTTCGACGTTCGTGGCGACAGCGGCGAGAATCTCTTCGCAGTCCTCGGCGCCGAGCTGGTTGTCGACAAACGCATTCAGGCGCTCGTCGGAAAAATCCCGTTCATCGTTCATCTCACGCTCCTGAGGCGCCTCGGCGCCATCGCTGGTTCCGCCAGGAGTTCCCGCAGCGACGCGCGCGCGCGGCACAGCCGGCTCATGACGGTGCCGATCGGTATCGACAGGATTTCCGCGACCTCGGCATAGGAAAAATCCTCCAGATCGACCAGCGTGACTACCTGGCGCTGCCCAAGCGGCAACTCCGCGATTGCAGCCCGCACCCGGTTCACTGTTTGCTGGCGTTCCGCATGGCCATCCGGCCCCGGAAGATCCGATGGCAGTTCGGCGAGCGCATCGTCGTCGAGATCGTTGCGCCGCCCGCGCAAGTGGTCGATCCAGCAGCGATTGAGGATCGCGAACAGCCAGCTCATGAGGCGCGCCGAGTCGCGCAACTGTTCGAGTCTGGACAGTCCGCGCGCCAATGTCTCCTGCGCCAGGTCGTCGGCGAGAACCGTGTCATGGCACCAGGCGAAGGCCAGGCGATAGAGCCGCACGCGGCTTGCCTTGATCTGCTCCACCAGTTCGCGCTGTTCGCGCGACTGCAGCCATTTCATGGGTTTCTTCCTCCTGTTGCGGTAAGGCTAAGACGCAGCATACGGCAGATTTATTCCCTCGCGCTGCAGGCAGCCGCCGGGAATAAAGCGCGTACTGCCAGCGTCTTAGATGCAGCGACCGCTCGGTTTCACGGGCGCGCAGAGCCCGGATAAAAAGTTTCATCCATCCAAACAGTGAGGAGACATCATGATTCGCAGAACTTTCGTGCAGTGTGCATTTGCCGCAACCATGTTGACCGCGGGGGCCCCGGCGGCGCTTGCCGAGCCGGCCAGGCCGGGAGTCTTAATCCAGGTCAGCGACGGCGATACCAAGACCTGGAACCAGGCCTTGAACGTAATCAAGAATGTCCAGGCCGAGTACGGCAAGGACAAGGTCGATATCGAACTGGTGGTCTTCGGCAACGGCTCCGGGCTGCTCAAGTTCGACTCGCCGCTGGCGAACCGCATCGACGATACCCTGGCCAGTGGCGCGAGCGTCAGCATGTGCGAGAACACCATGAAGGGACAGAAGCTGTCCAAGGCCGACATGCATCCGAAAGTTGGTTACGTCAAGGCCGGCATCATCGAAATCGTCGAGAAGAGCAAGCAAGGCTGGACCGTGGTTCGGCCGTAAGGGTCGCAGCTCCTGCGGGGCCGCCGTATGCCCCGCAGGGCCGAAACGGATTTCAGCCGGTCAGCAGGCCGTGCAGCATCTTCGTCGCCAGCAGCGCCAGAAAGCCGCCGAAGGCGCGTTTCAACTGCTTCACCGGCAGGCTGTGGGCGAGCCGGGCGCCGACCGGCGCCATCAGGAAACTGACGGCGACGACGCCGATGAAGGCGGGCATATAGACGTAGCCCAGCGAGTATTCCGGCAGGCCTGAGGTCCTCAGGCCGCTGACGATGTAGCCGACGGTGCCGGCCACGGCGATGGGAAAGCCCAGCGCCGAGGAGGTGCCGACTGCCTGGTGAATCACCACGTTGCAGAACACCATGAAGGGAATCGAGAGGAAGCCGCCGCCGGCCGCGACCAGGCTCGATACCACGCCGATCAGCGTGCCGGCGACGACCATGCCGAAGGTCCCGGGCAATTGGCTGTGCGGCTTCGGCTTGAAGTCGAGCATCATTTGCAGCGAGGCGTAATAGACGATGGCGGTGAACACCATCGCCAAGGGCCGGGTCGGCACCCAGGTGGCGATGAAGGAGCCGCCCAGCGTGCCGGCCACCAGTCCCGGCGCGAAGCTTTTCACGATGTCCCATCGCACCGCGCCGTGGCTGTGATGGGCGCGCATGCTGGCAATCGAGGTGAGCACGATGGTCGCCATCGAGGTGCCGAGCGCCAGATGCATGCTGTGCTCGACGGGGAAGTCCTGCGCCGTGAACAGCATGAACAAGAGCGGCACGATCGTCAGTCCGCCGCCGACGCCGAACAGGCCGGCGACAAAGCCGGCGAACACGCCGAGCAGCGGATAAGTGAGCCACCAGATCGTCATTTCTTTTCCTTCATCAGCTTGCCGGTGATGAATTTCCATTCCGCCGGGTCCACCGGGGTGATCGACAGCCGGTTGCCGCGCTGCAGGATGCGCATATGGGCCAGTTCGGGATGCGCGCGCAGTTCGTCGAGGCCGACCAGTCGCGTTTTCTTCACGACGCGCACATCGACATTCACCCAGCGCGGATTTTCCGGTGTGGATTTCGGATCGAAGTAATGGCTTTCCGGATCGAACTGGGTGCGGTCAGGGTAGGCGAGCTGCGACACCTCGGCCAGTCCGGCGATGCCCGGTTCGGGGCAGGACGAATGATAGAAGAGCACACCGTCGCCGACCTTCATCTGGTCGCGCATGAAGTTGCGCGCCTGGTAGTTGCGCACGCCCCACCAGTCCACGGTCTGCTGCGGCATGGCCAGCACGTCGTCGATGCCCACCACCGCGGGTTCGGTCTTCATCAACCAGTAGCGCGCCATTCAGCCTTCCTCATCCCACCAGGGGATACCGTCCCCGACAAAATGCCGGGGACATAACAAAGAAACAGGGCGCGGAACCCTCCGCGCCCTGCTGTTCGATTCCCCCGCGAGTGCCGTTTGGCCGGCATCCTGAACCTGGGTTCAGAGGGGCCACGTTCCTGCCGCTTCAGGTTCGCTCACTGGGAGCGATCACAACAGCGGCGTCATTGGGCTGCGGCCGATGCCAATCGGTATTGGTTCAAGGAATGTATGGCCTTGGCGAACACCGCAGGGGAAACCCTGGGAAGCCAAGCAACTCATCTGCGAATCAGCGGCGGGAGAGTGGTTAGAACAACTGCTCGTGCTGCGCCAGCGATTCGTCGAGCTTGGCCTCGATGGAATTTATTCTACGCTGAATCGATTCGCTTTCAAGTGCCGCTGCAACTTCCGTCGGAGTGTTTTTCAGGGCCAGCAATTCATGCGCGAGATTCAGCGCCGCCATGATCGCGAGGCGCTCGCCGTTGCCGCGCGCGCCGGTCGACGATTTGTCGCCGATGTCCTTCAGCTTGCCGTCGAGAAAGGCCACCGCGGCGAGCAACGCCTCGCGCTCCGCGGGTTCGCAGGCCACGCGATATTCCTTGCCCAGCAGTTTCACTTCCAGGGTATTGCTCATTCGTCGGGTAACCGTGCCATCAGGGCTTCCAGGCGCTGGCGGGTGATGTCGATCTTCTGCGTCAGCGCGGCTTTTTCGGCCTCGAGGCTGGCGACGTGAGCGCGCAGCGCCTGATTCTCGCTGCGCAAGCTGGAGCACACGGCCAGTATCTGGTCGACCTTGCGCTCAAGGTGATCGAGGGAAACGCTCATGGCGGCAAGTTTCCGGGAAAAGTTCAATCAGGTCAAGCAACAAGCTGGGAAACTGAATGTCGTTTGGCAGGCGCCGTCGGTAATCAAGCGCGGTCTGGCAAAATGCCCCCATGCCCATTGAAGCCTTCTCTCCGGCCAGCCTGCGTCGCGTATTGGTGATCAAGCTGCGCCATCACGGCGATGTGCTGCTCGCCACGCCGGTGCTTTCAATGCTGAAGCGCGTGGCGCCGCAGTGCGAAGTGGATGCGCTGGCCTACGCCGATACCGCGCCGATGCTCGAAGGCCACCCGGCGCTGGCGCAGCTGCATCTGATCGACCGCAACTGGAAGCGGCAGGGCTTGCGGCGGCAGGCTGCTGCCGAATGGAAGCTGATCTCGGCGCTGCGCGCGCGGCGCTACGATCTTGTCGTGCATCTCTCGGTGCATACGCGCGGCGCATGGCTGGTGCGTCTGCTGCGGCCGCGCTGGTCGGTGGCGCCCAAATTTCGTGATGGATTCTGGGCCAACAGTTTTACCCATCTTTATCCCGCGCAGTCGGACCCGCTGCGCCACACCGTCGAAACCAATCTCGACAGTCTGCGTGCCCTGGGGCTGGAGCCCACCGCCGCGGACAAGGTCGTGACCATGGTGCCCGGCGCCAAGGCCGAGGCGCGGATTGCGGCTTTGCTGGCGCAGCATGGCTTGCAGGCAGGCGGCTTCATCCATGTTCATCCTGCGTCGCGCTGGGCCTTCAAGTGCTGGCCCGCCGAACGCGTGGCGGCCCTGTGCGATGCGCTCGCGGCGAAAGCTTGGCCCATCGTGCTGAGTTCGGCGCCGGACGCGAACGAGAAGGAGCTGATCGCCGCGGTGTGCGCCGCACGCGACAAGAACGCCGCATCGTCAGCGCCGACTGTCGACATTTCCGGCCAGCTTTCGCTCAAGGAACTCGCCGCGATGACGGCGCAGGCCAGGCTCTTCGTCGGCGTCGATTCGGCGCCGATGCACATCGCCGCCGCGATGGGTACGCCGGTGGTCGCGATCTTCGGCCCCTCGGGTGATCTGGAATGGGGGCCGTGGGATCCGTCGCAAAACGGCCATCGGATCGTTGCCTCGAACACTCACCCCTGCCGCCCCTGCGGCATGGCCGGCTGCAACGACAGCAAGGTCAGCGCCTGCCTGACCACGCTGCCGGTGGCGCAGGCCCTTTCCGCCTGCGAAGAACTGCTGTGAAGCTCGCCATCGTCCGCCAGAAATACACCCCCTTCGGCGGCGCCGAACGCTTCGTCGAGCGCGCGCTGGCAGCGCTGCGGGCGAAGCACGTCGATGTCTCGATTGTCGCGCGCCAATGGCAGGGGGATGCCGCGGGCGACATGCCCTGCGTGCGCGTTGATCCCTTCTACCTCGGCCGCACCTGGCGCGACGCCGGGTTTGCGCGCGGCGTGCAGCAGCTGATCGCGCAGCGGCGCTTCGACCTGGTGCAAAGCCACGAGCGCATTCCGGGCTGCGACATCTACCGCGCCGGCGACGGCGTCCATGCCACCTGGCTGGAACTGCGCAACAAGCCGCTCGATGCATATTCGCCGTGGCACCGTTACACCCTCGCTGCGGAGGCGGCAATGTTCCGCCATCCGGATCTTCGCACGGTGATCTGCAATTCGCGCATGGTGAAGGACGACATCGCGCGCCGCTTCGGCCTCGCCGGCGAGAAGCTGCAGGTGATCTACAGCGGCGTCGACCTCGATGCCTTTCATCCGCGACTTCGCGTCGAGCAGGGGCAGGCCCTGAGAACGAAAGTCGGCGTCGGCGAGACGGTGCCGGTCATTCTCTTCGTCGGTTCCGGCTACGAGCGCAAGGGCGTGCCGACCCTGCTGCGCGCCCTGTCGCGCATGCAGCGCAGCGATGCCCGGCTCTGGGTGGTCGGCCGTGACAAGGACGAGATGCTGATGCGCAAGCTGGCGCAAACACTGGGCGTCGATCAGCGCGTGCTGTTCCTCGGCGCGCAGACCGACGTCAAGCCCTTCTACGGCGCGGCGGACGTGTTTGCGCTGCCCACGCTTTACGATCCCTTTCCCAATGCCGCACTGGAAGCGCTGGCCTGCGGCCTGCCGCTGGTCACCACCACGACCTGCGGTGCGGCGGAACTGGTTAGGGCCGACAACGGCCTGGTGATTGCCGCCGGTGATGTCGCGGCTCTTGCTGCGAGTCTGGATGTCTTGTGCGGCCGTGCGCCGGCGATGCGCGATGCCGCCCGCGCCAGCGTCGCCCATCTCGACTTGGCGCAGATGGCGGCGCAGCTGATGGCGCTCTACTCGCGACTGATGTAAGCAGTCGCGTCGGCCACCACCGGCCGCAGGCGCTCGACGAAGGCTTCGAAGGAAAATTGCGCGAGGTGCGTGTCGGCCAGTTCGGGCTTCGGTCTGGCGCGGCCGGCGAGCAATTCGTCGAGCAGGCGGCCGAAATCGGCGCCGCCGTCCTGCCGCGGATCGCGGTAGAGAAACCCGGTCAGGCCGTTGGTCACGGTTTCGGTGAAGGGCGGCGCATGCACGGCGATCACGGGCGTGCCGCAGGCCTGCGCCTCGATGATGTTGAGGCCCAGCGCCTCCTTTTCCGGCAGGCCGGAGAGCAGGTAGTCGAGCTGCGGATAAATTGCCGCGACCTTGCCCTGCTGGCCCCAGAAGCGCACTTGTCCGGGCGGCAGCAAGGCGAGCGCGCGGTCGAGATCGCGCACCGAGGCATAGCCGCCGCTGCCGAAGATTTCCAGATTCACTTGTGGATGACGGGCGAGTACCGGCGCCAGATATGAGAACAGCAGCGGGAACTGCTTGATCGGCGTCAGGCGCGAGACGATGCCCAGCGTGAGGCCGGGACGCCGCTCGAATGCCGGATGGGCCCGCAGCATTTCGGCCAGTGGCTCGATCCATCCCAGCAGGCGGTCGCGGCCCTTGCGCCGGTCCCAGTCGTAGCGGCTGCTGCGGCGAATCTTGCCGCCGCCGGGGCGGTCAGTCAGGTCGGCGACGCCATACAGCGGCTCGTCCCAGGCCGGCAGCCCGGCCGCCTTGAGGCCGTCGCGCACCCAGCCGGAGACGGCGTAAATGCGGTCGTGATCGGCGAAGGCGGCGGGGTCGCGTCCCTGCACCGGCATGTGCGCGATCGCGCTGCGCAGCCGGTGCGGCATCGCGCCGCGCAGTTCGGCCGGCAGCGGGCCGTGCGACAGCAGCCAGAGCGGCCCCGCCGGCAGATGCCGGGGCAGGTCGGCGGCATCGGCGACGGCGATGCGCTCGGTGTCCGCGGGCAGCCCGAGCCGGTCCCAGAACGCGGCACGGGGGTGCACCAGCAGCCGCGTCGGCACGCCGAGCTGCGACAGCGCACGGCACAGGAAGGCGGTGTACACCTCGCCGCCGCCGAAGTGTGGTTGCAGGTTGATCTGGACCAGCTTCATGTTCGGTGCTTTGGCGATTTCATGGCGGCGATCAGCGTCCCGCAGAGGAAAGCGAACAGCCCCAGCCGCCAGCCCGAAAGATGGCCGTCGAGCAGGCAACGCAACACGTAGCTGCCGACCAAAAAGCTCAACATCAGGCCGGCACCGTCGTCGTGTTGCCGGAACTGCCGCCAGCCGCCGCGGATCGCCAGCCCGGCGCTGAGCAGCAGCAGGGCGAGACCGGGGAGGCCGGCAGCGAGTGCAAAATCCAGCCAGCCGCTGTGGCTGCTGACGAAGCCCTTCTCGCCGTATTTCGCCTCGATCGCGCGGCCGAAGGCGTCGCGGCCGAAACCCAGGCCCAGCGGATGTTCGCCGATGGCCAGCATGGCCTGGTGTGCCCAGGCCGTGCGCAAGTAGGCGGACTCCTCGATTTGCGCACCCGAAGGCACCAATGGCCGCATCGTCCGGTTGCCTATCAGCCAATATGAGCCCGGCGAACTCCAGCCCATGCTGGCGGACTCCTTCAATCCGCTCCAGCGCGGATCGAGCGTCACGGACGCGCCGGCCAGGCTTGCCACGGCGACCAGCAACAGGATGAAACGCGGCTGGCGCCTGGCCAGGTGGAGGATCGCCGCCACCAGCAGCGCGAGGTTGACCGCGGTACCGTTGCGCATGCGCAGGGCGGCGTCGGCGATCACCGGCACGGCCAGCGCCAGCCATCCCTTTCTTCCGGCGAACAGCGCGACGTCTGCGCCGACGCACTTCACCGCGACTCTTTCGGCGAGGAGCAAGGCGAACAGGAATCCGTTCAGGCTGCTCTGATAGTCGCTTTCGCCGAAGGGCACGCTGCCGAGGCGGCTCGGCCAGGGCCCCGACATGCCGGCGCCCACCCACAGCCAGAGTTGCCAGCCGAGGACCCACAGCATGTGCGCCAGGAGCGCCGCGACGATGGCGCGGATCGCCAGGCGCGCTTCGATGCGTGCCGCAGCATAGGCCGCCAGGGCCGCCGTCAGCAGCGGCACGATCCAGTCGCCGCGCAGGTTGTCCAGCGCAAAAGTCGGCGCTGGCGCTACGGTGATCGAATGCAGCGCCAGCCAGGCGGTGGTCGCCACCAGTCCCCACGCCGCAGGCTTGAGCGCCGACAGCAACTGCGGGCGCGGGGCGCGGCGCCAGCTTGCCAGCAGCGCCAGCACGCCGATCAGCAGCAGCAGGTTGCGCAGCGCGATGGTGTGCGGAATGGGAAAGATGAAGACCACGGCGGCCAGCCATGCCTGCCAGAACCAGGTCATCGCCGCGCCGCGCATCATTTGCCGGCTCCGGCCAGCCAGGAGCGCATCCAGTGGCGGGCGATCCGGCGCCGCTGCGCGCTGTCGCGGGCGTGGCGCCAGAGCAGGCGCAGGAAACCCTCGCGCCGCAGGCGGCACAGGGTGCCGGCCGCCGCTTCGCGATCCGGCATCTTCGCCAGCTTGTGGAACACCGACAGGGCGCCATCCACCAGGTGCTCGTCGATCAGCGCGCGCAATTCGGCATCGTCATCCAGGGCGGCGGACATCGCCGCCAGCGCTTCGGCGTTAACCACGCTGCTGTCCACGATGGCTTGCAGCCGGCGCTGGCTCTGCTCGGGCGTGAAGCTGCGCAGCGGAATCCGGTAATGCACCGCGATGTGACCCGTATAGCGGACGCGTTGCGCCGCCAGCAGCGCCCGCGTGGTCCAGATCACGTCCTCGTGGATCAGCCGCGGCACGAAGCGATAGCCCTTGCCCTCGATGAAATCGCGGCGATAGAGGTGCATCCAGACCATGTGCAGGAAACGCCCGGCGCGCAAGCGCCGGCGCAGCCATTCGCGACCCGGCACGACGTCAGTGGTTTCCGCATCGGCATAGATCGCGTAATCCTTCTGGCGGCCCTCGAAATGGTAATTGGCGTTGAGCAGCACCATGTCGAGCTGTTCGTCTTCGGCCAGGCGCAGCGCTTCGGCATAGGCGTCGGGGGAGACGAAATCGTCCGAATCGACGAAGGCCAGGTACTTGCCGTGCGCCGCATCGAGCCCGGTGTTGCGCGCCGCCGAAAGCCCGCCGTTTTCCTGGCGGATCACACGCATCTGCGGCAGGCGCGGCGCGAACTCGGCAAGAATGCGCGGGCAGTCGTCGGTCGAACCGTCGTCGACGACGATGATCTCGTCGGCCGGCGGCGTCAGCGCGGCGAGGCTTTCCAGGCAGCGCGGCAGGTAGGCGGCGACGTTGTACACCGGGACGACCAGCGAGAGAGTCGGTTCGCTCACGACAAGCGTCCCCGTTTGCCCTCGTGCCAGGCCAGCAGGGCCTGGTGCAGCGTCGCCGCGCGGTGGGCGTAGGTGTGCCGGTTCATGACATGGGCGTGGCAGCGTTCGGCGAGATCGCGCGCGGCAGCGAAGTTCGCCAGCCAGTATTCGATTTGCGCGACAGCTTCGTCCAGCCCCTCGAACTCGGCCCAGTTGTCATCGGGGGTGAAATCGTCATGGGCGTGCGTGCGCTTGTCGCAGAGCAGGAAGCCGCCGCAGGCCGGAATGCCGTAGCAGCGCTCGGGCAGGCCCGAGGCCACGGGCGCGCCGTAGTCGCAGGAGGCGCCGAAGTTGAGGTTGATGCGGCTCTTCTGGATCAGCGCCACCTGTTCCTCGACGCTCATGCCGGCAGATTCGCGGAACAGGTAGCGGATGCCGCGCGCGGCCAGCCGTTCGCCCAGCGCGGCGAAGAACTCCTGGCGGTTGCGCATCTCCTTGTAGCGAACACCATCCATGGCGCCGAAGAAGCTGACGTCGTGTTCGTAGCGGGCCGGGTCTCGCAGATCGCCCAGCGTCGCGCCGTGCAGGTGGTAACGGGTCGTGTCGGCGGCATTGGCGAGGTAGAGCACGCTGTCGGCGAAATCGCGCCGCGAGTCGACCAGGCTGTGCGTGGCGTAGATGTCGAACAGGCGCGCGCGGTCGAGCCAGTCCAGCCGCCATGCGGCGCGGTTCAGGTAGTGCGGCGCATCCTGGTTCCAGACGAACAGCGGGATGCCCTGCCGGCGCAGGAAGCGATGCATGCCCCAGATCGTCAGCGGATGGCGCAGGCCTTCGTAGAACCAGGTGTAGGCGCCGAGGATGCGCTCCGGAGTGCTGCGATCGGCGTCCTGCCAGCGCCGACTTTCGCGCAGGACCAGACCGCGCGCCGCCAGTTCGCGGCGCAGCG
>JBAZOF010000016.1:0-22002 GCA_041648855.1 Sulfuritalea sp.
GCATGATGTCGATATGCTTCAAGCCGTTGATCGGATCGCCGCCGATGCCCACCGCGGTGGATTGGCCCAGCCCGATTTCGGTGAGCTGCGCCACCGCTTCGTAGGTCAGCGTGCCCGAGCGCGAGACCACGCCGATGCGCCCCTTGCGGTGAATGTGGCCGGGCATGATGCCGATCTTGATTTCGTCCGGCGTGATGAGACCCGGGCAATTGGGGCCGAGCAGCAGCGTCTTCTTGCCGCCCCTGGCTTCCTTCGCCTTCATCTTGTTGCGCACGATCAGCATGTCCCGCACGGGAATGCCTTCGGTGATGCAGATCGCCAGATCGAGGTCTGCCTCGCAGGCTTCCCAGATCGCGTCGGCGGCGCCGGCGGGCGGCACGTAGATCACCGAAACCGTGGCGCCGGTCTGCGCTTTGGCTTCCTTGACCGAGGCGAAGATCGGGATGTCAAAAATCTTCTCGCCGGCCTTTTTCGGATTCACGCCGGCGACGAAGCAGTTCTTGCCGTTGGCGTATTCCTGGCACTTTTCCGTATGGAACTGGCCCGTCTTCCCGGTGATGCCCTGGGTGATGACCTTGGTGTCTTTGTTGATCAGGATGGACATATCGGTTCCTTACTTGACGGCGGCGACGATTTTCGTCGCAGCGTCGGCCATGGTGTCGGCGGAAATGATCGGCAGGCCGGACTCCTTGAGGATCTGCTTGCCGAGGTCTTCGTTGGTGCCCTTCATGCGCACCACCAGCGGTACGCTGATGTGGGTTTCCTTGGCCGCGGCAACAACGCCCGCGGCAATCGTGTCGCATTTCATGATGCCGCCGAAAATATTGACCAGAATGCCCTTGACCTTGGGATTCTTCAGCATGATCTTGAAGGCTTCGGTGACCTTCTCGGTGGTCGCGCCACCGCCGACGTCGAGGAAGTTGGCCGGCTCGGCGCCGAACAGCTTGATGGTATCCATGGTCGCCATGGCCAGACCCGCGCCATTCACCAGACAGCCGATGTTGCCATCGAGCGAGATGTAAGCCAGATCATGTTTCGACGCTTCGATTTCATCGGCGTCCTCTTCATCGAGGTCGCGGTAGGCAACGATCTCCGGGTGACGGAACAGCGAGTTGGAGTCGAAGTTGAACTTGGCGTCGAGCGCCTTGATGCCGCCATTGCCTTCGAGGATCAGCGGATTGATTTCGGCCAGGGACGCATCGGTCTCCATGTAGCAGGTGTAGAGCTTCTTGAAGGTATCCACCGCCTGCGCCAGTGAGCCGGCCGGCACGCCGATGCCGCTCGCCAGTTCATTGGCCTGCGCATCGGTAAGCCCGACCAGCGGATCGACGAAAACCTTGATGATTTTGTCCGGCGTCTTGTGCGCGACTTCCTCGATGTCCATGCCGCCCTCGGAGGACGCCATCATGGCGACCTTCTGCGTGGCGCGGTCGGTCAGCGCGGCAACGTAATATTCCTTCTTGATGTCGGCGCCTTCCTCGATCAGCAGACGGCGCACCTTCTGGCCTTCGGGGCCGGTCTGGTGCGTCGTGAGCTGCATGCCAAGAATAGCCTTCGCATAAATTCTGACTTCGTCGGGGTTCTTGGCAACCTTTACGCCACCACCCTTGCCGCGTCCACCGGCATGGATCTGGGCCTTGACCACCCAAACCTTGCCGCCGAGCGTCTCCGCTGCCTTCACCGCCTCGTCGACGGAGAAGCAGGGGATGCCGCGCGGGGTCGTCACGCCGAATTTTTTCAGGATTTCCTTGCCCTGATATTCGTGGATCTTCATGCGTCTTCCTTGTTGTATATGGTGCGTTGATTTGGAGCCGACATTGATCCATGCAGGGTTTGTCGGTCTTGTTGCAGCGAACGCGGCACCCACCCTCCCGCGGGACCGTTTCCGAAGTGATTGTGCATCGCCGCAAGGACAGAAGAAGCCGTCATGGGCGCGGTTGTTGCGGCGCGAAATACTACCATAAGCTCACTTAATCGAAGCTTACAGACCTCCGTTTCGGCATTGTGATCTCCGGGACAGGCAGCCTGCATAATGACTGCTACCCAAGTTGCCGATGACGCAGAACTCTTCACCTGCCGGAGACCACGATGAACCGCCCCCGCTTTCTGCTGGCCCTCGACCAGGGCACCTCCAGCTCGCGCAGCATCGTGTTCGACACGCAAGGCCGCATTGTGACCATGGCCCAGCGTGAATTGCGCCAGATATTTCCCCAGCCCGGCTGGGTCGAACACGACCCGCGCGAAATCTGGGCCGGCCAGCTGGCAACCGCGCAGGAAGCGCTGAACAAGGCCGGCATCGGCGCCGTCGATGTTGCCGCGATCGGCATCACCAACCAGCGTGAAACCACGCTGGTGTGGAATCGCTCCAGTGGCGAACCGCTGTGCAATGCCATCGTCTGGCAGGACCGGCGCACCGAGTCTACTTGCGCCGAGCTGCGGCAACGTGGCTTTGAAACCCTGGTGCGCGACAGGACCGGCCTCGTCGTCGATGCCTATTTTTCGGGCACCAAGCTGAAGTGGATACTCGACAAGATCCCCGGTGCACGCGACGCCGCAGGCCGCGGCGAACTGGCTTTCGGCACCGTGGATTCATGGCTGGCCTGGCAGCTGACGGGCGGCGCCGTGCATGCCACCGATGTCAGCAACGCGTCGCGCACCATGCTGTTCGACATTCATCGCAACCGGTGGGACGATGACTTGCTGGCGATGCTCGACATTCCGCGTGAAGTCCTGCCCGCGGTGCATGCTTCCAGCCATGCCTATGGCCATACGCGCGCCGATCTGTTCGGTGCGCCGATCGCCATCGGCGGCATCGCGGGCGACCAGCAAAGCGCACTGTTCGGACAAGCCTGCTTCACCTCGGGCCTGGCCAAGAACACCTATGGCACCGGTTGCTTCATGCTCATGCATACCGGCGAGCAATGCCATGCCAGCAGCAACGGCCTGATCACCACCAGCGCGGCGCAGATCGATGACACGCCGGAGTTCGCCCTCGAGGGCAGCGTGTTCGTCGGAGGTGCGGTGGTGCAATGGCTGCGCGACGGCCTGCAGGCCATCCGGGGCAGCGAGGCCGTGCAGGGTCTGGCCGAAAGCGTGCCCGACAGCGGCGGCGTGATGTTCGTACCGGCTTTCACCGGACTCGGCGCACCCTACTGGAAGCCCGACGCACGCGGCGCCATCCTCGGCCTGAGCCGCGGCACAACCGTCGCGCACATTGCGCGCGCGGCGCTGGAGAGCATCGCCTTCCAGAGTGCGGCGCTGTTGCAGGCGATGAGCCGCGATCTGGGTGACGGCGGCGTCACGGAGCTGCGGGTCGATGGCGGGGCCTGCGTCAACAACCTGCTGATGCAGTTTCAGGCCGACCTTCTTGGCATCCCCGTGGTGCGTCCGCAGGTCATCGAAACCACGGCACTCGGTGCGGCCTATCTGGCCGGACTGTCATGCGGGGTCTATGCAGGAATTGAGGAACTGGCGGCGCACTGGCAAGCCGAACGCGTGTTCCATCCGACAATGTCGCGCAGTCGCGCCAATGAGTTGATGCAGGGCTGGGAGCACGCGGTGGCGCAGACCACGCTCTGAATCGGCGTGTCGCCAGCGCCGACTTCTATGCCAGACCCGGAGCCGGGGTCGAATCAGCCGCCCCGGGTTTCCTTCAGGGTCTTGAGTTCGGGCAGCTTGACCCGTTTGCGCCCCGGCTCGACTGCCGTCAGCGCCTCGACCTCTTTCATCGTGCCATGGCAGCGCTGCACCAGATCCAGATAGACGCTGGTGCCTTCCACCTTCCACGCCATTTCCAGCTCGGTCAGTTCGCGCATGATTTTGGCGGGTACGCCGCCGGCCAGCATGCGCGGCGGAATCTCCATGCCGGCCTTGACGAAACTCTGTGCCGCGACGATGGCCGATTCGCCGACCACGGCATTGTCCATCACCACCGCGTTCATGCCGACCATGCCGTTCCGGCGCACGATGCAGCCATGCAGGATGGCGCCGTGGCCGATGTGGCCGCGCTCCTCGACGATGGTGTCGCTGCCGGGGAAGCCGTGCATCACGCAGCAGTCCTGCACATTGGCGCCGGCACCGATGAACAGGCGGCCGAAGTCGCCGCGCAGGCTGGCGCAGGGTCCGATGTAGGCGCCGGGGCCGACGACGACATCGCCGATCAGGACCGCCGACGGATGCACGTAGGCCGTCGGATCCACCACCGGCGCGATGCCGTCAATTTCATAAACTTTCATTGGAGCCTGCTCCGCAAATGGCCACGACTACCGTCGCCGGAAAGGTACAACCTGATACATTTTGATTCTAAACTAACCCGTCTTTTTGTGTCACAATGAATCCTTCCTGTTCCAGCATTTCCGACTCGTGCTACGTTATCTGCTTGCCTGCTGCTGCGCAATGCCCGGATAGCGGAAGCAGGTTGCAGATACCTTAAAACAATTCCACCGCATTCCCCGGAGCCCCGCCGATGAACTACCAGCACATCATTTTCTCCCTCGAAGCCGGCATCGCCCGCATCATCCTCAATCGCCCGGACCGGCTCAACAGCTTCAACGTCGAAATGCATCTGGAACTGCGCGATGCGCTGGCTCGCACGCGCGACGGCGGTGCCCGTGTGCTGCTGCTCAGCGGAGCCGGACGCGGCTTCTGCGCGGGGCAGGACCTGTCCGACCGCAACGTCTCCGCAGGGGCCGAGCCCGTCGATCTGGGTTACACCATCGAGACCTATTACCGGCCCTTGATACTCGGCCTGCGCGCACTCGAAATGCCGATCATCTGTGCCGTCAATGGCGTCGCCGCCGGAGCCGGCGCCAGCATCGCGCTGGCCTGCGACATCGTGATCGCAGCGCGGTCCGCCAACTTCATCCAGGCCTTCTGCAAGCTCGGCCTGGTGCCCGACGCCGGCGGTACATGGGCGCTGCCGCGCCTGGTCGGCACCGCCCGCGCCATGGGCCTGGCGATGCTGGGCGACAAGCTTTCGGCAGAGCAGGCTGCTGACTGGGGGCTGATCTGGAAATGTGTCGATGACGACAAACTGATGGCCGAAGCCGAGAGACTGGCCGTTCATTTCAGTACGGCGCCGACCAAGGGGCTGGCCCGAACCAAGCAGGCGATATACGCCAGCAGCGGCAACAGCCTCGAACAGCAGCTCGAACTGGAACGCGCCAGCCAGCAGGAACTGGGCTTCGGCCACGACTACCGCGAGGGCGTCGCCGCCTTCATGGACAAGCGCAGCCCCGACTTCACGGGCGAATGATGAGCATGACACCCCAACAAATCGCTGATCGCTGCACCGCAGTCATGTGGCCGGACGACCACGCCGCGCGCGGTCTCGGCATCATCATCGCCAGCACCACGCCCGGCGGCGCCACGGTGAGCATGAAGGTGCGCCAGGACATGGTGAACGGCCACGGCATCTGCCACGGCGGTTTCATTTTCGCCCTGGCCGACACCAACTTCGCCTACGCCTGCAACAGCTTCAACCACCGCGCTGTCGCCGCCGGCGTCGATATCAACTTCATCGCACCCGCCCATCTTGGCGATACACTCACGGCCACGGGCGGCGCGAGGCATCAGGGCGGCCGCACCGGCATCTACGATATCGAGGTCACGAACCAGGACGGCAAGACCATTGCCCTGTTCCGCGGCCGTTCCACCCGCATCAAGGGACACTTCTTCGACGAAAGCGAAAGCGCATGAGCAACCAGGCATTCATCTGCGACGCTGTACGCACACCGATAGGCCGCTACGGCGGCACGCTGTCGGGCATCCGCACCGACGATCTGGCCGCGCTGCCGATCAAGGCCCTGATCGCGCGCAACGGCAAGGTCGACTGGCAACGGGTCGAGGACGTCATCTACGGCTGCGCCAATCAGGCGGGCGAAGACAACCGCAACGTGGCGCGCATGGCGGGCCTGCTGGCCGGCCTGCCGGTCGACGTGGCGGGAGCCACCATCAACCGGCTGTGCGGCTCCGGCATGGACGCCGTCGGCACCGCCGCGCGCGCGATCAAGGCCGGCGAAACGTCACTGATGATCGCCGGCGGCGTCGAGAGCATGAGCCGCGCGCCCTTCGTCATGCCCAAGGCCGAAAGCGCCTTTTCGCGCAGCAACGCCGTGTATGACACGACTATCGGCTGGCGCTTCATCAACAAGCTGATGAAGCACCAGTACGGCGTCGACTCGATGCCGGAAACCGCCGACAACGTCGCCGCCGAATTCAGGATCGGGCGCGCCGACCAGGACGCCTTCGCCTTGCGCTCGCAGCAGCGCTGGGGCGCCGCCCAAGCCGCCGGCCACTTCCGGGACGAGATCGTCCCGGTCGAGATCGCGCAGAAGAAGGGCGAGCCGAAGATTTTCGACACCGACGAACATCCGCGCCCCGAAACCACACTGGAGCAATTGGCGAAACTAAAAGGCATCAACGGGCCCGAGCTCACCGTCACGGCAGGCAATGCCTCGGGCGTCAATGACGGCGCCTGCGCCCTGCTGATCGCCTCCGAGACCGCAGCCAAACAGCACGGCCTGACGCCGAAGGCGCGCATCGTGGCGATGGCCACCGCAGGTGTCGCGCCGCGCATCATGGGTTTCGGTCCCGCGCCGGCGGTGAAGAAGCTGCTGGCACAGACCGGGCTGCGGCTCGACCAGATGGATGTCATCGAACTCAACGAAGCCTTTGCCGCACAGGGTTTGGCGGTCACCCGCGATCTCGGGCTGGCGGATGACGATGCGCGGGTCAACCCCAACGGCGGCGCCATCGCCATCGGCCATCCGCTGGGCATGAGCGGTGCGCGCCTGGTGACCACCGCGATGTACCAGTTGCATCGCAGCGGCGGCCGCTACGCGCTGTGCACCATGTGCATCGGCGTCGGCCAGGGCATCGCCATCATTATCGAGCGGGTCTAGAACTTCCGGCTTGTGCGACGCCGCGGGAGACTCGAATGAACAACCAACACGGCACCGAAGTCGCCACGCTGGGCGGCGGCTGCTTCTGGTGCCTCGAAGCGGCTTTCGTGCAACTCGCCGGCGTCGAATCCGTGGTCTCCGGCTACGCCGGCGGACCGATGCAGAATCCAGACTACGGCAGCGTATGCGGAGGCGAAACCGGCCACGCCGAAGTGGTCGAAGTGCGCTTCGATCCTGCCGTGATCGACTACCGCACGCTGTTGCAAGCCTTCTTCGCCATCCACGATCCGACCACGCCCAACCGCCAGGGCAACGATGTCGGCAGCCAATACCGCTCGGTGATATTCACGCACGGTGCCGAACAGGAAAAGACAGCCAGGGCGCTGATCTCCGAACTCTCAGCCGCCAATATCTGGCCCGATCCGATCGTCACCGCCGTATCACCAGCGCCGACTTTCTGGCCGGCCGAAAAGTATCACCAGGACTACTTCGCCAACAATCCCGGGCAATCCTATTGCCAGTTCGTCGTGGCGCCGAAAGCGGCGAAGCTGCGCAAGGTGTTTGCCGGACGCCTCAAAGCCTGATTACTCCGCGTCGGGCTGCAGTGCCGGCACGGATTGCGCGAAGGCCGGCAGCGTCAGACAGTGCTCGTGAATGCGCATCACCGTCGGCACGTGATCGAGCCGCGCCTTGAAGCGCTGCGCATTGAAAATCTGCGGCACCAGGCAGATATCCGCCAGGGTCGGGACCTCGCCGTGACAGCAAGTACCCGTGCGCGGATCCTCGGCCAGCATCGCCTCGAGCGTTGCCAAGCCGGTCTCCACCCAATGGCGGTACCAGGCGTTTCTCTGTTCCTCGGAAACGCCCAGCGTCTTGCTCAGGTAGCCCAGCACGCGCAGGTTGTTGAGCGGGTGGATCTCGCAGGCGACCGAGAGCGCAAGCGCCCTTACCCGCGCCCGACCGACCGCATCTGCGGGCAGCAGCGGAGGCTGCGGCCGCGTCTCGTCCAGATACTCGATGATGGCCAGCGACTGCGTCAATACGATTCCGTCGTCGTCCAGCACCGGCACCAGCGCGGCGGGATTTATCGCTGTGAACCCGGCGGCAAACTGCTGGCCACCCTCTTTCACCAGATGCACCGGGACGTACTCGTAGTCGAGGCCTTTCAACGCCAGCGCAATGCGCACGCGGAAGCTGGCGGAGCTGCGAAAATAGTTGTAGAGCTTCATGCGTGTCCTTCGCTGCGAAGTTTTTGTGGAGGCAGACGTCGGCATTATGTCTCCGCTGATGGGGCGGACAGTATCCGTTGGGGATTTCGGCATTGAGCAGGCCCGGCGGCCGTGACAAAAATGCAATTTAGGGGGTTTGCCCGCTCCTGCTCAAGCAAAGCGGGTATCCGCGACAGCGACTAGAATGGCAGCATCCTAGCGCTGTCCAATTCGATGCCAAAAGCCGCGGCCACCACCGTTTCCAGTCGCCGAATGCCTATCGGCTGGTTCTTCGCCGCCTTGTCGGCACTGGCTTCGCTGCCTGCGGCTGCCGGCCCTGCCGCCACCCCCGATCCCGCCCTGCGGCGCAGCGAGCAGTTGGATACCCGCCGCATCGGCAAGGTTTCGGATGTCGAGCGAGCGCTACTACGCGTCGAATGGCGCGCTGGCATGGGCGGTGTCGAGGAATCCCAGAGCGTGCAGGAGATGCTCGACAGCCTGCAACGCATGGAAAAAACGGTAGCCGAGATCAGCCGCCTGGTCGGGAGCATTCCCGCCCAGACGCCCGCTGCTGCACAGATACCGGTTCCTGCACAAACAGCCGCCGCTCAACAGACGCCCGCCCCTGCACAAACATCCACGGCAGTACAAACCCCTGCCCCGGCGCAGAAGCCCGCCGCTGCACAGAAACCGGTTGTTGCCCCTGTCGCCGTCGAGCACCCCGACTTGGACAACAACGACTCACGCCTGTTGCTGGCCAACGTTGCCGCAGGGACCTTGGTGGCCCTCTGGTGGTTCCGTCGCCGGAAGTCTGCCAAGTATCCCGCGGCAGTCCCCGACACAACCGGGGAAGGAGAACCGCCTGTCGCGGAACCGCTCGCGGCCTCGCCGGCGATGGCGCAGCAGGTCGAAAGCGTGCCGGCCAGTGCGCCAATCGTTGCGGCGCCGGCCGGCGATCCATCTGTTTCAGCTCAGAAGCCGATGCAAGTGCCTCCGGCCGCAGAACCCCGCGGCGAATTAACGCGGATCGAACCTCGCCTGACGAGCGAAACCACAGAGGCCGCGCCCGCGCCGGCACCGGTCACTACGCCGGCGGCCGAGCCGGCGGCCACGCCGAAACTAGAGGAAGTCAAGCCAGCGGCGCCGCCGCCCCCAGCCGAAGCTCCGGTCATCGACTTTTCGCTGGAAGAAGCCGATCCGGAATCTGTAGCGCGTGCGGAGGCCAAAGCGCAAAAACCGCGGAAGAATGTCTACCCCGCTGTTCCCGAACGCGCTCCGGAAACCAATGTCGAACCCACCCTGCAACTGGCCGAGATCATGCTGTCAATGGGCCTTGAGCAGGGAGCGGCACAAGCCCTGCTCGAATACACCGAAGCCAACCCGCGCCAGGCTGTCTACCACTGGCTGAAACTGCTCGGCATTTACCGCAAACGGGGCCAGCAAGCGGAGTTCGTAGAGACCGCAGAGAAGCTGCGCAAGCATTTCAACGTTCAGGCGGAAGACTGGGTAAGGGCAGATACGGGCGAGGCGCCCACCCTGGAGAAATTCTCTCGTGTGGCAGAGCAGGTGCAAAAGACTTGGCTGCAGCCGGCGGATTGCCTCTCCTATCTGCGGCACCTGCTCGAGGACAACCGCGATGGTGCGCGGGCAGGATTCCCGCAAGCGGTCGCCGAAGAAATCCTGTTCCTGATAGAAATTCTGAAGGGGACTTCCGACGCAGGTCAAACGGTCGGGCTGTAGCGCTCGACCACCTGATCGATGGCGCCGAAGATGCTGGCGCCGTGACCATCCTGCATCTCGATCCTGACGCGATCACCAAAGTGCATGAAGGGCGTCTTCGGCTTTCCCTCTTCAATGGTTTCGTACATCCGAAGTTCCGCGATGCAGCAGTAGCCCACGCCGCCATTGGCCACCGAGGAACCGAACAAGCCACCCTGCTTGTTCGACACCGTCCCCGAGCCCACGATCGAGCCGGCCTCGAGTTTGCGCGTTTTCGCCACATGCGCAATCAGCCGAGCGAAGCTGAAAGTCATATCCACGCCGGCGTTGGGCTTGCCGAAAGGCTTGCCGTTGAGTTCGACCAGCAGCGGCAGATGCAGCTTGGCGTCCTTCCAGACCGGGCCCAGTTCATCCGGCGTGACGGCGACCGGGGAAAAGGCCGAGGCCGGCTTGGACTGCAGGAAGCCGAAGCCCTTGGCCAGTTCCGCCGGGATCAGGTTGCGCAGACTGACATCATTCACCAGCATCAACAGGCGGATCTGTTTTGCGCATTGTTCCGGCGTGGCCCCGATCGGTACATCGCCGGTAACCACCGCGACCTCGGCCTCGAAGTCGATGCCCCAGGCTTCGTCGCAGGCCAGTACCGCGTCGCAGGGACCGATGAAGCTGTCGGAACCACCCTGATACATCAGTGGATCGACATGAAACTCCGGCGGCAGTTCGGCGCCGCGGGCCTTGCGCACCAGTTCGACGTGATTGATGTAGGCCGAACCGTCCGCCCACTGGTAAGCGCGCGGCAAGGGGCTGTGGCAAAGCCCGGGCTCGAAGGCAATGGCGTGGCGTGCGTGCCCGTTGTTGAGCATGTCGTAAACCAGTTCGAGTTTGGCAAGCACCTCGTCCCAATTGTCGAGCGCCTGCTGCAGCGTCTGCGCAATCTCGGGAACCGCCTGACAGCGCGCCAGATCGCGACTGACGACCACCAGCGTGCCATCGCGACCGCCCTGTTTGAGCGTGGCAAGCTTCACGACTTGGTTTCCGCTGCCGAATAGGTGCCGTCATGCATCCAGCGCGCATGCTGGGGCGCCTTGCGGGTCCTTGCCCACTCGTTGAGCATGTCCCACTTCACGTCGTCGAGCCGCTTCATCATTTCCGGTGTGCCGGTATTGACGGCGAGTTCCAGGCGATGGCCGCTCGGGTCGAAGAAATAGATGGACTTGAAAATCGTGTGATCGGTGGGACCGATGACTTCGATGCCGTCCGCTTCAAGCCGCGCCTTGGCGGCCAGCATTTCCTCCATGCTGCCCACTTCCAGCGCCAGGTGCTGGGTCCAGCTGGGCGTATTCGGATCGCGCCCCATCTCCGGCTGGGTCGGCAGTTCGAAGAAAGCGAGGATGTTGCCGGCCCCGGCATCGATGAAGACGTGCATGTAGGGATCGGGGGCCTTGGTCGAGGGCACTTCGTCCTCGGCAATCGCCAGAATGAAGCCCATGTTGAGGTACTTGCCGTACCACTCGACGGTTTCCTTGGCGTCCTTGCAGCGATAGGCGACGTGATGGACTTTTTTGACGAGGCTGGCAGCCATGTTCAGACTCCTTCGCGGGCGACGTTGAGGGCTTCGCGCAGCGTGCCGATATCGCCGATGTGATTGGCGAGCAGCAGGATCAAGCGCGCATTGAGCAACTCGGATTGTTCGTCGGACAAGTCGCGGTGCGTGTTGATGAGCATTTCGTAGAAGTCGTCGCCGGGCGAATAGGCGTTGAAGTAGCGCTTGCCGGCTTCGGAGAAATTGGGGTTCAGGTTGAGTGCCATGACACCTCCCGCAGAGCCGTCTCAAGGGAGGTGTACGCCCCCCCGGGGGGCAGCGAGGTGATTTTTCGAGCGTGGGGGTACATATTGTTGTCTCCTGTCATGCGTTGCATGTTGCTTTGGCGACCGCGGCTTTTATCTTTTGTGCATCGAGGTTGCGCCAGCGCGCGGCGACATGCTGGTCGGGACGCAGCAGATACACCGTGCCCAGCTGTGCGTCGTAACGTTGCGCCGCTATGCCGCGCGGATCTTCGAGATGCCGAATGCCGCCGCCGACGGTGCCCGGCTTGCGCGAAATCACCAGCGGCTGCACCGCGATACCGCCGACGGAAAGATCGGACAAGGCAGCGACGGTCGCGGCATCCAGCGCACCCGGATCATCGGTGAAATAGAGAGCGAAGAACTGATGTCCAAGCTTGCTCAACAGCCAGCTTTCGTCACCGTTGTCGAGAACCGGCGCATCGTCCATCGGCGCTCCGGGCAGCATGCGTCCGGCAAATGTGTCGCCCGCGCAATCCGGTGTGTTGAGGCTCGACGTAGTGAGGAAGGCCGGCACCGAAAGCCGTCCGGAATTGACCAGGGCACGGCCAAAGGCGTGGTCTTTCGCCAGACCGAGAACGGCATTGCGGAAAGTCCGGCTGACCTTGCTCTTGGGCGTGATGAAATCGGTCGAGCGCGTCGAGTTCACCAGGTTCTCGTCTGCGGCGAAGATGCGCTCTTCCGAATAGCTGTCGAGAAGCTTTTCGGGCGCCTTGCCATCCATGACCAGCTTCAGCTTCCAGCCGAGATTGTCTGCGTCCTGCAGGCCCGAGTTGGCGCCGCGCGCGCCGAAGGGCGACACCTGATGCGCGGCATCGCCGACGAACAGCACACGGCCGTGGTTGAAACTGCCCATGCGACGGCACTGGAAAGTGTAGACGCTGACCCATTCCAGTTCGAATTCTCTCTCGTCGCCAAGCATGGCCTTGATCCGCGGCAGCACGTTCTCCGGCTTCTTCGCCTCCTCGGGATCGGCATCCCAGCCGAGCTGGAAGTCGATGCGGAACACGCTGTCGGCCTGCTTGTGCAGCAACACCGACTGCCCCGGATGAAAGGGCGGATCGAACCAGAACCAGCGTTCGGCCGGAAAGTCGGCCTTCATCACCACGTCGGCGATGAGGAAGCGATCCATGAAAATCTTGCCTTCGATGTCTAGGCCCAGCATGCGGCGGATCGGGCTGCGAGCGCCATCTGCGGCGATCAGCCAGTCGGTTTCGACGGTATAGACGCCGTCCCCGGTTTCCACCTTGAGCGTGACGGTCTTGCCGGTCTGCGCGACCGAGACGACCTTGTTCTTCCAGCGCAGATCGATGTCCGGCCGCGAGGCGGCACGCGTCGCGAGGTACTCCTCGAGGTAGTACTGCTGTAGATTCACCATGCCCGGCCGGTGATGATCCGGCTCCGGCACCAGATTGAAGTTGTACACCTCCTGCTCGCGGAAGAAGGTGCGCCCGACATTCCACGACACGCCCTTGCTGCAGACCGCATCGCCGACGCCGTAGCGATCGAGGATTTCCAGCGCCCGCTTGGCGTAGCACACGCCGCGCGAACCGATCGAGACCGTGTCGTCTTCATCCAGCAGCAATACCGGAACCCCCTGCTGCTCCAGGTCGAGCGCAGCGCCGAGGCCCACCGGGCCCGCGCCGACCACCACCACCGGCACTTTCAGCGTCTTGCCGCTGGCGATTTCCGGCGGCGTCCGGTATTCAAATTTCGGATAGTTGTAGGTCGTCAGCATCGATCCGTCTCCGCGGATGAGTATGCAACCGCGTCACACCGCCTGCAGCGCATGCCACATTTCCTGATCGCGCTGCGCGGTCCAGATGCGCGGATCGCGTATGCCGGAAGCCTCGTCGTGCGCCCGCGTCACGTCGAAGGGCAGGCAGTGCTCGTAGATGAACACGCTGGCGAATTTCGGATCCATGTTCTTGCGCGTGTGCGCCATGCAGGCGGCCAGGTCCATGCCCTGGGCCACGGCTTCCTGCGCGCTGCGATACAGCGTGGACACGAAGTCGCGGGTATAGGCCAGGCCCTTCTGTACCTGCTCGGGATTCAACAGCGCAGGACCGCGACCGGGAATCATTTTCTCGGGTTTCAGTGCCGCCAGCGCGTCGAGCGTCGCCGGCCAGTCGGCCAGATAAGCGTCACCCGTATAGCAGGCGGCATCGGCCTCGACCAGGTCGCCGGAGAACAGGATCTTCTGCTGCGGCAGCCAGACCACCGTGTCGCCCTTGGTGTGGCCACGACCGAGATGCATGATCCTGACTTCGAGATCGCCCATCCACAGGGTCATCTCCTTGTCGAACACCACGGTCGGCCAGGTCAGGCCGGGCACGCTTTCGACGGCGTTGAACAGTCGCGGGAAACGGCCGATTTCGGAATCCATGTCCTGCTGGCCGCGCTCGACAATCAGTTCGCGCGTCTGTTTCGAGGCGATGATGTCCTGCAGGCCTTCCTTCTTGTAGCCCGAGGCGCCCAGCACGCGTACCGCGTGGTAATGGGTCAGTGTCACGTACTTGATCGGCTTGTCGGTCACCTGGCGCACGTAGCGGATCACGTCCTGCGCCATGACGGGCGTCGCCGTGGCATCGATGATCATCACCGCGTCCTTGCCGATGATCACGCCGGTGTTCGGATCGCCCTCGGCGGTATAGGCGTAGGCGTTGTCCGACAGTTTGTTGAAGCTGACCTTTTTCTCTTCGAGGTCGGCGTGGGAAGCAAACTTTTTCTCACTCATGGGGACTCCTTGGCGGCGATCGATAATTCACGATATCGTAATTCGATTGCTCATATCGTAAGCCATAACACGTTTAAATGTCAAATATAGCCGAGCGCACCAGCCCGTGCAGCGTTCAGGGAGGGATGGGGGAATAAGCCGGCGCCTGGCTTTTGCTGCGCAGGGCAACCGAAGCCTGGCGATAGACTTGCAGCGCCTCCTTGCGGCGCCCGGCCGCTTCAAGCTCGCGGGCGCGGCGCAACCAGTCATCGACCATGTCCGGAGGACCGGCACCGGTGCCGTTCGCCATCCCGCCAGTGCCAGCGCGGTGCGTCCCTTCGGGAACTCCTGAAGCATCGACCCCGGCCGCCGGCGTGGCGTAATTCAGCGCGGCCGTCTGCGCGCCGGGCTTGCCGCGCCGCGCGGTAATCACCATCCCGGTTGCGGCGCGAGTCGCAGTGTTTGCCTTGTTCGCCGTGGTGTCGGCCTGACGAATCGTGGCGAGCGCCGCCCGATAGAGCTTCAGCGCGGCATCGCGACGCCCCGCCGCCTCCATCCTGCGGGCTTGGGCCAGCAGCAGATCGGCGCGATCCGGCAGCGCTTGCGAGCGTTGCGGTCGTCCCCAGGAGGCGACCGGCCGCGCAGCCGCCGCAGCGAAATTCTCGCTGCCGGCGATTTCCCGGGCGATCTGCAGGTTGTTGTAGCGCATCGCCCAGCGCAGTGCGTCGTCCCCCTGCTCATTGACGATATCGGGCCGGCCTCCCGCGCCCAGCAAGGCCTTGGCAATCGCTTCCTTGCCTTCGCGTGCCGCCATCATCAGCGGCGTGGAGCCGTTGGTGGACAGCGCATTGACGTCGGCACCGCGCTCGAGCAGGTAGGCGAGCACCTCCGCGTGTCCGGCGAAGGCGGCGTAGTGCAAGGCCGCCCATTCCCTGCCTGCGCGATTCAGGCGCGCGCCATTTTCCACCAGCCAGCGCACCGCTTCCAGGCGTCCTTTCCATGCCGCATGCAGCAGCGCCTGCTCGCCGAACGCATTGACCTTGTTGATGTCGGCGCCGCGCGAGAGAAACAGTTCCATCATCGGAATGTTGCCTTCCCAGGCGCCGATCATGAGCCCCGTGCCGATAAGCCTGCCTTCGAAATCCGGGGCAAGGCCGGCGTCCAGCCAGTCGCGCGCCTGGGCCAGATCGCCACGTTCGATGGCGACCGAAAAACTCGTGGGATCGGGCAGGCCCGCAGCCCGTGCGGGGCTGAGCGCCAGCAACAGCAGCAGCAGAACCGAAAGAATTTTCATGGCGGGAAGTATATGTCCGCAGCCGCCACGGTGACGGCTGGAACTACAATCCTTCGATGCCGCTCTACCTCGCCCTGCTGCTCAGTTTCGCCCTGCACGCCGCCCTGATCGTCGCGCCGGACTGGCTGACGGCACAGCAACCTCCGACGCCTCCCGCAAACATCGAAGCACGGCTGATTGTCTCCGCTGCACCGGCGTCCGTGGCCGAGGCCGTCAGCACCGAGGTGCCCAACACGGACACCACCATTGCCCCGCACCTTGCCGCACCGCCACGCAGCTTGCAGGGCCGCGCCCTGAGCCGCGCACAAGCTGCGCTGTCGCAACATCTGTTCTATCCGCCGCAAGCCATTGCGCTGGGGCTCGAAGGCGAGGTGGTCCTGCTGCTGACCCTCGCCGACAACGGCCGGCTGGTTTCCGCTGCAGTCGCGCGGAGTTCGGGCCACGCCCTGCTCGACCAAGCGGCGCTAGACGCCGCGCAGCGCATCGGCGCCCTGCCCGGCAACCCGCGCCAGACCTTGTTTCCTGTCAGTTTCCGCTTGCGCTGATCAGGCCGGATTGTCGATATCGACAAACTCGACATCGATGCCGAAATTCTCCGCCAGATGATCGCCCAGCGCCATTGCGCCATAGCGCTCGGTGGCATGGTGACCCGCTGCGATGAACGCCATTCCGGTTTCGCGCGCCAGATGCACGGTCTGTTCCGAAATCTCACCCGAGATGAAGACGTCGGCACCGGTAGCCAGTGCGGCTTCGAAATAGTCCTGCGCGCCGCCGCTGCACCAGGCGATGCGCGTCACCTTGCGCGCCGAATCGCCGATCAGCAGGGGCGCACGGTCGAGCACCTCTTCCATCTGCTGCGCCAGCTTTCCGGCAAAAGTCGGCGCTGGCGGAACGCCGACAAAGCCGATCTCCTGCTCGCCGAACCGACCGCTGATCTCCCAGCCGAAGCGCAGCGCGAGTTGCGCGTTGTTTCCCAGCGTAGGGTGCGCATCCAGCGGCAAATGGTAGGCAAACAGATTGATGTCATGCGCCAGCAGGCGCGCCATGCGTTGCCGGCGAAAACCCGTGACGCGACCGTCCTCGGATTTCCAGAACCAGCCGTGATGCACCAGCAGGGCGTCCGCCCCGCGCTCGATAGCCACCTCGATCAGCGCCTGGCTGGCGGTGACTCCGCAGACGATGCGCTGCACGTGCTCGCGGCCTTCCACTTGCAGCCCGTTTGGGCAATAATCGCTAAAGCGCGTGGCTTCCAGCAGCGAGTCCAGATAGGCGCGAAGATCCTCACGTAACACTGCATCACCCAACATCATTTACGCCCCGTCTGCCCGTCCCCGGCGGAGCCGGCGACATAACGAAAACCCGAAAACCCAAATTATGCGCCGCCTTTGGCTTGTTTTTGCCCAGACCATCACCGTTTGCATTGCCATCCTGTTTGTCGTCAAGACACTGAAGCCCGAGTGGCTGACACAACTGCCCGGCCCCGGCAGCGGCGTATCCGAGGTGGCAACCGTGATCGAAGCGCCCGCCGGCAGCGAGATGCATCGCCCCGGTTCCTATGCCGAAGCGGCGAAGAAGGCGGTTCCGGCGGTGGTGCACATTTTCACCAGCCAGGAGGTCAAGGGGCCGCGCCATCCCTTCATCAACGATCCGATTTTCCGCCATTTCTTCGGCGACCGCTTCGGCGAACAGACGCAGCGCCGCTCGGGGCTGGGCAGCGGTGTGGTGGTCTCGCCCGAAGGCTACATCCTGACCAACTTCCATGTGATCGACGGCGCCGATGAAATCGAGGTCGCGCACAACGACGGGCGCAAATACAAGGCGCAGGTGGTGGGTTCGGACCCCGAATCCGATCTGGCGGTGCTGCGCATTCCCGCCGACCACAAACTGCCGGTGATCGCCTTCGGCAGCAGCGACACGCTGAGCGTCGGCGACGTGGTGCTGGCCATCGGCAATCCCTTCGGCGTCGGGCAGACGGTCACCTCGGGCATCGTCTCCGCGCTGGGCCGCTCGCATCTGGGCATCAACACCTTCGAGAACTTCATCCAGACCGACGCGGCGATCAACCCGGGCAATTCGGGCGGCGCACTGGTCGATTCCAACGGTCATCTGGTGGGCATCAACACGGCCATCTATTCGCAAAGCGGCGGCTCGATGGGCATCGGCTTTGCGATTCCTGTCTCATTGGCGAAAAACGTGATGGAGCAGATCGTCAAGACCGGCGGCGTGACGCGCGGCTGGGTCGGCATCGAGGTGCAGGAACTCACGCCGGAACTTGCCGAATCCTTCAAGCTGTCGGGCACCGAGGGCGCGCTGATCGCCGGCGTGATGCGCGGCAGCCCGGCGGACAAGGCCGGCATCAAGCCCGGTGACGTCCTGACCCAAGTGGCCGGCAAGCAGGTGAAGGACGCTCAGGTAATGCTGGAGTTGATCGCCGCGCTGGAGCCGGGCAAAACCGCCCGTTTCGAAATCAAGCGCGACGGCCGCGCAGTGCCCGTCGAAGTCACCATCGGCAAGCGGCCGCGGCCGCCCAAGGAATAGCGCCGCTACCTGAGCGAGGCGTTGAGCGCCACTAGCGAAGTGAGGCGTTGAGCGCCTCCAGCGCCTTGCTGCCGGGACACAGATATGCGTCACCGAGCTGGTTGAGCGGCTTCTCCACGGTGTTCAGGTGGCGATGCAGATCCTCGGCGCCGGTATCGACGTAGAGCAGGCCGGTGACGATCTCGCCCAGCGCATGTCTTTCCTGCAGGTGATTCATCGCGCCGACGCGATCCGACGGATCGTAGTCCTTGTCCAGCTTGCGCAGATGCAGTACCGAACCGTCATGCTGCACGATCCGGCGCAACTCGCCCGGAGCATAGGAGGCGCTGATCTGGTCACGCGGCAGGATCACGTCGAGGCGGTTGACCGCGTCGTTGTGCTCGCGCACATAGTCGTAGCTCTTGGTCGAGCCGGCATGGTTGTTGAACGTCACGCAGGGACTGATGACATCGATGAAGGCCGGCCCGCGGTGACGCAGCGCGCCCTTGATCAGGGGTATCAGTTGTTCCTTGTCGCCCGAGAAGCTGCGGCCGACATAGGTGGCTCCCAATTGCAGCGCGAGCGCGACCAGATCGATCGGCGTATCGCTATTCACCACGCCGCGCTTGCTCTTCGAGCCTTTGTCGGCGGTGGCGGAAAACTGTCCCTTGGTCAGGCCATAGACGCCGTTGTTCTCGACGATGTAGGTCATGTTCACACCGCGCCGCATGGCGTGCGCAAACTGGCCGATGCCGATCGAGGCCGAATCACCGTCGCCCGAGATGCCCATGTACGTCAACTCGCGGTTGGCCATCGCGGCCCCGGTCAGCACCGACGGCATGCGCCCGTGCGTAGTGTTGAAGCCGTGGGAGGCACCGAGAAAATAATCCGGCGTCTTCGATGAGCAGCCGATGCCGGAGAGCTTGGCCACTTTGTGCGGTTCGATATCGAGATCGAAGCAGGCCTGCACCACAGCGGCGCTGATCGAATCGTGACCGCATCCTGCGCACAGCGTCGAAATGGCGCCTTCATAGTCGCGCCGTGTGTAGCCGAGAGTATTCCGCGGCGCGTCGGCCCGCAGCAGTTTGGGTTTGGCGAGATAGGTCATGAGGCCACCTGTTTGCGAATCGGAGTCACCTTGTGTTCCGAAAGTGCGTTGGCGATCCTGCCGGAAATGAAGCGGGCGGTGATCGGCGTGCCATCGTAGTGCAGCACGCGAATAAGCCGTTTCGGATCGACTTCGCCTTCGGTCATCAGCAGCATGCGCAACTGCCCGCTTTCGTTCTGCTCGACGACGAAGACGTGATCATGTTCGTTGATGAAATCGATGATTTCGTCGGCAAACGGGAAGCCGCGCACCCGCAGCGTATCCACATGGATGCCCTGCGCTTCGAGCAGGACGGATGCCTCGGCCATCGCCGCACTGGTCGAGCCGTAGTAGATGGCACCAAACCGGGTGGGCTGCGACGCACGGCTCAGCACCGGTGCCGGCACCAGCTTCTTCGCCGTCTCGAACTTGCGCCGCAGACGCTCCATGTTGTAGACGTAATCGGTTCCCGCCTCGCTGTACTTGGCGTAGGCGTTGCGCGTGGTGCCGCGACTGAAGAAGGCGCCTTTGGTCGGGTGTGTGCCCGGAATCGTGCGCCAGGGGATGCCATCGCCGTCCACATCGAGATAGCGGCCGAAATTCTTGCCGGCTTCCAGTTCGTCCGCACTCATCACCTTGCCGCGGTCGTAGCGGCGCTGATCGTCCCAGTCGAAGGGCTGGCACAGGCGATCGTTCATGCCGATATCGAGGTCGAGCAGGACAAAGACCGGAGTCTGCAAACGATCCGCCAGGTCGAATGCCTGGGCGCCGAGCGTGAAGCACTCGTAAGGGTCTTCCGGAAACAGCAGCACATGCTTGGTGTCGCCGTGCGACGCGTAGGCGCAGGAAATCAGGTCGGACTGCTGGGTCCGCGTCGGCATGCCGGTGGACGGGCCGCCACGCTGCACATCGAAGATGACTGCCGGCACTTCGGCAAAATAGGCCAGCCCGAAAAATTCCTGCATCAGGGATATTCCGGGGCCGGAGGTTGCGGTGAAGGCACGCGCGCCGTTCCACGAAGCGCCGATCACCATGCCGATCGAGGCCAGTTCGTCTTCGGCCTGAACCACGGCATAACGAGCCATGCCGTTGTCGGGGTCGGTGCGGAACTTGCGGCAATAGCTGCTGAATGCCTCGATCACCGAGGTGGATGGGGTAATCGGGTACCAGGCCGCCACCGTGGCGCCACCATAGACGGCGCCAAGCCCGCAGGCATCGTTGCCGTTGACGAAAATCTTGTCGCCGACGCCATTGGCACGCTCCACCCGCAGACCTATCGGGCAGGACAGGTTGGCCTTGGCGTGGTCGTAGCCAAGCTTGAGGGCATTGACGTTGGCGCCGATCAGCTTGTCTTTGCCGCGATACTGATCCGCAATCAGCTTCTCGACGCTGGCGAAGTCCATATCGAGCAGCGCCGTGAGGGCGCCGACGTACATGATGTTCTTGAACAACTGCCGCTGCCGCGCGTCGGTGTATTCGCGATTGCAGATTTCGGTCAGGGGAATGCCCAGCACCGTGATGTCCTCGCGGAACCTCGAACGGGGCAGTGATTTTGTCGAGTCGTACACCAGGTATCCGCCCGGTTCGATCTCGGCGATGTCGCGGTCCCAGGTCTGCGGATTCATCGCCACCATCAGGTCGCAACCGCCGCGGCGGCCCAGCCAACCCTCAGCCGAGACGCGCATCTCATACCATGTCGGCATGCCCTGGATGTTCGACGGAAAAATATTGCGCGGCGCCACCGGCACGCCCATGCGCATGATGGCGCGCGCGAACAGTTCGTTGGCGGACGCCGAGCCGGAGCCGTTGACGTTGGCAAACTTGATGACGAAGTCGTTGCTGCTCTGGATGGCGTTCGTGGCACTCATGTCTTTCTCACCTCGGTCCCGGCTTCAGCACATTGCAGGAAGAATTTTTGCATGTCCCAGGCACCGGTCGGGCAACGCTCGGCGCACATGCCGCAATGCAGGCAAATGTTTTCGTCCTTGACCATGACGCGCCCGGTCTTCAGCACATCCGAGACATACAGCGCCTGATCGAGAATCTTCGCCGGCGCCTTGAGCCGGCCGCGCAAGTCATCCTCTTCGCCGTTGCTGGTGAAGGTGATGCATTCCGTCGGACAGATATCCACGCAGGCGTCGCATTCGATGCAGGTCTTGGTGGTGAATACGGTTTCGATGTCGCAGTTGAGGCAACGCTCCGCCTCGGCGCATGCCATGAAGGGATCGAAACCCAGCTCGAGCTCGAGCTTGATGTCCTTGAGGGTCTTTTCCAGCGCCTTCACCGGCACCTTCTTGCGCTCCTCCTCGGACACCTGGTTGTCATAGCTCCATTCGTGAATACCCATCTTCTGGCTGGCAAGATTGACCATTGGTGGCGGGCGCTGCTCCAGGCTCTTGCCGCGACAGAACAAATCGATGGAGATCGCTGCCGCATGGCCCTGCGCCGCGGCGGTAATGATGTTCTTCGGGCCCAACGCGGCGTCGCCGCCGAAAAACACCTTCGGCAGCGACGATTGCAGCGTTTCCTGGTTCAGCACCGGCATGCCCCACTTGTCGAACTCGAGGCCGATGTCCTTCTCGATCCAGGGGAAGGCATTCTCCTGCCCGATCGCCACCAGGACTTCGTCGCATTCCATCAGCACATCCGGCTCGCCGGTGGCAATCAGGCTGCGCCTACCCTTGGCGTCGTATTCAGCTCGGACCTTCTCGAAG
>JBAZOF010000017.1:0-21756 GCA_041648855.1 Sulfuritalea sp.
AACCCTTGGCGTCGTTGAACCACTTAACTGTACCAGTTGCCATGTAACTTTTTCCTTAATCAAAAACGAACGAATCGGCCACCGCTGCGGGCTGCAAAACACCGCACCCCGGCCGGGGCATGTTTGATGTTCAAGTTCGGAATTGCAGAGGGGGCCAAGCGGCGATTCAGAGGAGCTGCTTTTTGACAGACTGTGAGACGACCGTAGGTCACTGCGGGGAATTTGAACTAAACACGTTTCGCGTTTTACGCACATTGTCAAGATGCGTCAACAACTTTCGATGTTGCATCGCACAGACCAGTCCCTTGCATATTGAACAATGAGCCCAAAATACGGTCTCAACGAAGCAGTAATCCCCTCTTTTTCGTGGTGTTGAACTGCGCAGGAATCACATTAGAATCGAGTTATGGTCACACGCAAGCAAGTTGGGACGGACAGTGGTGCCGCACTGGCGCCGGAGCAGAGCCGCACCAAACCGCCACCAATGTACAAGGTGTTGTTGCTTAACGACGATTTCACGCCGATGGATTTTGTCGTGACTGTGTTGGAGAAGTTTTTTGGCCTATCGCGCGAGCAGTCGACGCAAGTCATGCTCAAGGTGCATCGTGAGGGCAAAGGTGCCTGTGGAGTGTATCCTCAGGATGTAGCGGCGACCAAGGTTGAACAAGTGAGCGCATATTCGCGTCGGCACCAGCACCCGCTGGCTTGCGTGATGGAGGAAAACTGATGATTGCCCAGGAACTCGAAGTCAGCTTGCACATGGCGTTTGTCGAAGCCCGACAGAAACGCCATGAGTTCATCACTGTCGAGCATCTGTTGCTTGCGCTGCTGGACAATCCCTCTGCCGCCGAGGTTCTGCGCGCCTGCGCAGCGGACATCGAAGGTCTGCGCAAGGAATTGCTGACTTTCATCAACGAGCACACACCGACCGTAGCGGGCAGCGATGAAATCGACACGCAGCCCACGCTTGGCTTCCAGCGAGTCATCCAGCGCGCAATCCTTCATGTGCAGTCCTCGGGAAAGAAGGAAGTCACCGGAGCGAACGTGCTGGTGGCAATCTTCGGCGAGAAGGATTCGCACGCTGTCTTTTTCCTGCAACGCCAGAACGTCACGCGCCTGGACGTGGTGAACTTCATTTCCCACGGCATCACCAAGACACCGCAAGGAAGGGGAAAGGAAGAACCGGTCGAGACCGAAGTCGAGACGCAGGAAAAAGGCGGTGCGCTGGAGAACTTTACGCAGAACCTCAACCAGTTGGCGCTGACCGGCAAGATCGATCCGCTCATCGGCCGCGACAAGGAACTGGAGCGGGTGATCCAGACCCTGTGCCGCCGGCGCAAGAACAACCCGCTCCTGGTGGGGGAGGCGGGCGTCGGCAAAACCGCCATCGCCGAAGGGCTTGCCCGTCACATAGTCGAGGGGCGCGTACCCGAAATCCTCGCCAATGCCACCGTGTATTGCCTTGATATGGGCGCACTGCTGGCCGGGACCAAGTATCGCGGCGACTTCGAGCAACGCCTGAAGGGTGTCCTCAAGCAACTGGCGGACAACCCGAACGCGATTTTGTTCATTGACGAGATTCACACGCTGATCGGCGCCGGTGCGGCATCGGGCGGAACAATGGACGCCTCGAATCTACTCAAGCCCGCCCTGTCATCCGGCGCGCTCAAATGCATCGGCGCCACCACCTACACGGAATTCCGCGGCGTGTTCGAAAAGGACCATGCTCTGTCGCGACGCTTCCAGAAGGTCGATGTCGACGAGCCGTCGGTGGATGAGACCGTCTCGATTCTGCGCGGCCTCAAATCCCGCTTTGAAGAGCATCACGGCGTCAAGTATTCCGCTGCGGCCATTTCCAGCGCGGCAGAGCTGGCGGCCAAGTACATCAACGATCGTCACCTGCCGGACAAGGCGATCGACGTGATCGACGAGGCGGGCGCCGCCCAGCGCATCCTGCCGAAATCGAAGCAGAAGAAGACCATCGGCAAACTCGAGATCGAAGACATCGTAGCCAAGATTGCGCGCATTCCGCCGCAGCACGTTTCAGCCGACGACCGTTCGGCGCTGAAGAATCTCGACCGTGATCTGAAAAACATGGTCTTCGGTCAGGAAGCCGCCATCGACGCTCTGGCGAAGGCGATCAAGATGTCGCGTTCCGGACTGGGCGATCCGCAAAAGCCAATCGGCTGCTTCCTGTTCTCCGGGCCAACGGGAGTCGGCAAGACCGAAGTCGCCCGTCAGCTGGCCTACGGCATGGGCATCGAGCTGATCCGTTTCGACATGTCGGAATACATGGAGCGTCACGCGGTCAGCAGGCTGATCGGCGCGCCACCCGGCTATGTCGGCTTCGATCAGGGAGGGCTGCTCACCGAAGCCGTGACCAAGAAGCCGCACGCGGTGCTGCTGCTGGACGAAATCGAAAAGGCGCACCCGGAGGTGTTCAACATCCTGCTGCAGGTGATGGACCACGGCACCTTGACCGACAACAATGGTCGCAAGGCGGATTTCCGCAATGTGGTGATCGTCATGACCACCAATGCCGGCGCCGAGGCCCTGCAGAAGACCAGCATCGGCTTCACCGCGAACAAGGGCCAGGGCGACGAAATGGCCGATATCAAGCGCATGTTCACGCCGGAGTTCCGCAACCGGCTGGACGCGATCATTTCCTTCCGTGCGCTCGATGCCGAAATCATCCTGCGCGTGGTGGACAAGTTCCTCATGCAGCTTGAGGGCCAACTGCACGAGAAGAAGGTAGAGGCCATCTTTACCGACGCGCTGCGCGCCTGGCTGGCTGAAAAGGGCTTTGATCCCCTTATGGGTGCGCGACCGATGGCACGACTGATCCAGGACACGGTCCGCTCAGCGCTGGCCGACGAACTGCTGTTCGGCAAGCTGGTTCATGGCGGTCGCGTCACTATCGACCTCGACGAACACGAAAAGGTCGTCCTCACTTTCGAAAATGCGGCCAGTACGCCGCCCGTTGCCTCAGCGGTGTGATCTTGGAGAATCGGGCAAAGGGGCGTCGCGCGACAAGAGTCATTGATTATCCATAGCCATCGAACCATGGACTTGCTCACCACAGATCTCTGCGACGCTCACGAGGACAAGGTTCGTGTCGTCGATCCGATGTTCAACAGCTTTGGCGGGCGTACGGCTTTTTTTGGCCGGATTTCGACGCTGAAACTATTCGAAGACAACTCCCTGGTCCGGAAAGCGCTCGGATCGCCCGGCGAGAACCGCGTGCTGGTGATCGACGGTGGGGGTAGCCTGCGCCGGGCGCTGGTCGGAGATCAACTCGCGGCACTGGGCGTCAAGAACGGCTGGGCGGGCGTGGTCGTGTATGGCTGCATCCGGGATTCTCGCGCGATCGGCGAGATGGATATCGGCGTTTTTGCGCTCGACACCCATCCGATGAAGACCGTAAAGAAGAATGTCGGTGACGAGGACATCCCGGTGACTTTCGGCGGAGTCACTTTCACTCCTGGTGAGTGGTTGTATGCGGACGAAGATGGCGTGATTGTCAGCGCCATCGCGCTGCATTAGCCCGCGTCTTATATAAGACATATATCAAATAAGACGGAGTGTTTTGTTTTGAGGAAGCACTTCCCGTATTATGAAATAATCATCTCAATAGACTGTTAAACAACAATAAAAAAATTTCAATAGTCTTATATAAGACTATTGCTGCAACGCAAAATCCTCTTTATACTGTCGGCACTGCTCCTGCTTGGAGCACCCCATTCGACAACGACCCTTCAGAGGATTGAACATGACTGATCGCAAAGCACAAGCCGCCGCCCTGGCCAAGGATTGGGCCGAAAACCCCCGCTGGAAAGGCATCAAGCGCGGTTACAGCGCCGACGATGTCGTCCGCCTGCGCGGCACCTTGCCGATCGAACACACGCTGGCCCGCCGCGGCGCGGAAAAGCTCTGGGCGCTAGTCAACGGTGCGGCCAAGAAGGGCTACGTAAATTCCTTCGGCGCCATCACGGCCGGCCAGGCAATGCAGCAGGCCAAGGCGGGCCTCGAAGCCGTTTACCTCTCCGGCTGGCAGGTCGCCGCCGACGGCAACACCTCCGAAACCATGTACCCCGACCAGTCGCTGTACGCCTACGACTCGGTGCCGACCATGGTTCGCCGCATCAACAACACCTTCAAGCGCGCCGACGAGATTCAATGGTCGCGCGGCATCAATCCCGGCGACAAGGAGTTCATCGACTACTTCCTGCCCATCGTGGCCGATGCGGAGGCCGGCTTCGGCGGCGTGCTCAACGCCTTCGAACTGATGAAGAACATGATCGCCGCGGGTGCTGCAGCGGTGCATTTCGAAGACCAGTTGGCTGCGGTCAAGAAGTGCGGCCATATGGGCGGCAAGGTCCTCGTGTCGACCCAGGAAGCTGTCGAGAAGCTGATCTCTGCACGTTTCGCCGCCGATACGATGGGCGTTCCCACGCTCATTCTGGCCCGCACCGATGCCGAGGCCGCCAACCTGCTGACCTCCGATCACGACGTCAACGACAAGCCGTTCTGCACCGGCGAGCGCACCCCGGAAGGGTTCTACCGCGTCAAGAACGGCCTTGAGCAGTCGATCAGCCGCGGCGTCGCCTACGCACCCTACGCCGACCTGGTCTGGTGCGAGACCGGCAAACCGGACGTCGGCTTCGCCCGCGAGTTCGCCCAGGCCGTGCAGGCCAAGTCACCCGGAAAACTGCTGGCCTACAACTGCTCGCCGTCGTTCAACTGGAAGAAGAACCTCGACGACAAGACCATCGCCAAGTTCCAGGACGAACTCTCGGCGATGGGTTACAAGTATCAGTTCATCACGCTGGCCGGCATCCACATCAACTGGTTCCAGACTTTCAAGTTCGCCCACGCCTACGCCCGTGGCGAAGGCATGAAGCACTACGTGGACATGGTGCAGGAACCCGAGTTTGCCGCCCGCGACCAAGGCTACACCTTCGTTTCGCACCAGCAGGAGGTCGGTGTCGGCTACTTCGACGACGTCACTACCGTGATTCAGGGCGGCGCGTCTTCAGTCACTGCGCTGCACGGCTCGACCGAAGAGGAACAGTTCCACTGATCTGTCGCAACCCAAGCTCGTGACCGGGCCGCACCGGGAAACCGGTGCGGCTTTTTTCTGGGCTAAAGTAAAGCGAAGCGTTCCGCTATCGAACCCATTTCCCGTTGATGACCGCAAAGCGCCCCAGGAAAGGCTTGCCCATGCTCTGGTCGGCACTCCAGATTGTTCTGCTGGCCTATCTCGGGCTCGTGGCCCTGATCTATTTCAAGCAGTCGTCGCTGGTTTTCCTGCCGGAAATGGATCGAAACTATCGCGCCAGCCCGGCCTCTGTCGGCTTGCCGTTCACCGCGCTGAAACTTGCCACCGCCGACGGCGAAAGCCTCGACGGCTGGTTTGTGCCGGCCGACGCGACACGCCGCACACGCGGCTTGGTCATCTTTTTCCATGGCAATGCCGGCAACATCGCTCACCGGCTCGACTATTTGCGCATGTTCCATGATCTGGATCTGGCGACCCTTATCATCGACTATCGCGGCTACGGCCTGAGCAGCGGAAGCCCGTCCGAGCAAGGCACCTATCGCGATGCCGACGCGGCGTGGCTCCACGCCACGCAGGCGCTCGGATTTCCTGCCGACCGCATCGTCCTCTTCGGGGAATCCTTGGGCGGCGGCGTGGCCGCGCAACTGGCGGCAAAACAACACCCCGCCGCACTGGTGCTGGCTTCGACCTTCACCTCGGTGCCCGACATGGGTGCCGACCTGTATCCGCTGCTGCCGATACGATTGCTCGCCCACATCCGCTATGACAACCTCGCGCGGCTGGCCGAGATCGCCTGCCCACTACTGGTGATCCACAGTCGCAACGACGATATCATTCCCTTCGCCCATGGCCGGCGACTGTTCGAAGCGGCCCGCCCGCCGAAGCAGTTTCTCGAGATGGAGGGTGGCCACAATGATGGCTTTGTCTTCGTTCGGGAAGCCTGGGTCCGGCAACTCGACGGATTTTTGCGGCAGGTCGTACCGTGATCGCTTGGGTGAGCGCCGTCCGTCAGATGCCCGCCGACGCTGCCCAGTAGGCCGGATCGCGCCAATTGGCCTTCAACAGATCGATGAACAGCCTGACGCGCAGCGGCAGATGGCGACGCTGCGGCACGACGGCATGAATTCCCACTGCCGGCGCGGCAAAGTCGTCGAGCACCGTCACCAGCCGCCCGGCCGCGATATCGGTCCCGACTTCCCACAACGAGCGCCAGGCCAAGCCCTTGCCCGCCAGCGCCCAGTCGTGCAGCACCGCGCCATCGTTGCATTCGAAGTTACCGCTCACCTTCACCACCCGCACCTCGCCCTCGACCCGTAGCGTCCAGCCGCGTTGCTGGCGCAGCGACAGACAGTTGTGCTCAGCCAGAGAAGTCGGCGCTGGCGGCACGCCGAATTTCGCGATGTAGTCGGGACTGGCAACGACCACGCGCTGCATTTCTCCCAGCCGGATGCTGATCAGGCTCGAATCCGCGAGATCCCCGATCCTTATGGCGCAGTCGACGTTCTCCTCCACCAGGTCGACCAGGCGGTCCGACAGGTCGAGCCGCACGGTGACGTCCGGATTGTCTTCGACGAAGCGCTTCAGCAATGGCGCCACGTGACGCCGTCCGAAGCCCGCCGGCGCCGAGATCTTCAAATGCCCGCCGGGGCGAATGCCGCCCAGGCTCACCGCACCTTCCGCGTCGGCCAATTCGCGCAGGATGCGCTGGCAATCCTCGAGAAAGGCCGCACCCTCGAAGGTGAGCGAAATCCGCCGCGTGGTGCGCAACAGCAGCTTGACGCCGAGGCGCTCTTCCAGCGCATCGAGACGCCGGCCGATGATGGCCGGCGTCACACCCTCGGCACGAGCAGTGGCCGACATGCTGCCGCGACTTGCGACGCCAACAAAGGCAGAAATCTGCTTGAACTGATCCATTCGATACTATTCGTCACTAATCAATTGATCGAATCATAGCTTCTGTATCCGATTAGGCAAGAATACAATTCACGCATTGCCGCAACCCATATCAAGGAGTCCCTCATGAGTCTGCCCGCCGGCGTTCAGATCAACGCCCCCCTCAGTTCCCAAAACGCCGCCGACTACGCGAAGATTCTTACGCCCGAAGCGCTGGCGCTGGTCGCCAAACTGCATCGCGCCTTTGAGCCGCGCCGCAAGGAGCTGCTTGCCGCTCGCGTCGCCCGCCAGGCCCGCATCGATGCCGGCGAGATGCCTGATTTCCTGCCTGAAACAAAGCACATCCGCGAAGGCGACTGGAAGATCGCGCCGCTGCCGAAAGCCCTGGAGCGCCGTCGCACCGAGATCACCGGCCCGGTCGAGGCCAAGATGATCATCAACGCCTACAACTCCGGCGCCGATTCCTACATGACCGACTTCGAGGATTCCAACAGCCCGAAGTGGGACAACCAGATCCAGGGTCAGGTCAACCTCTACAAGGCCATCCGCCGCGAACTCAGCTTCAAGAATGAAGCCGGCAAGGAATACAAACTCAACGACAAGATCGCGACCCTGCAAGTGCGGCCGCGCGGCTGGCATCTGGACGAAAAGCATGTGCTGATCGACGGCCAGCGCGTCTCCGGCGGTATTTTCGATTTCGCCCTATTCCTCTTCCACAACGCGAAGGAACTGATCGCCCGCGGCGCCGGACCTTTCTTCTATCTGCCGAAGATGGAAAGCCACCTCGAAGCCCGTCTCTGGAACGACATCTTCGTCATGGCGCAGAACGAAATCGGCCTGCCGCAGGGCACGATCAAGGCCACCGTGCTGATCGAAACCATTCTCGCCACCTTCGAACTCGAAGAAATTCTCTACGAACTGCGCCAGCACAGCGCCGGCCTCAACGCGGGACGCTGGGACTACATCTTTTCCTGCATCAAGAAATTCAAACGCAACAAGGATTTCTGCCTCGCAAATCGCGGCGCCATCACCATGGAAGTGCCCTTCATGCGCAGCTACGCGCTGGCGCTGGTCAAGGCCTGCCACAAGCGCGGCGCCCCGGCCATCGGCGGCATGAGCGCACTGATCCCGATCAAGAACGACCCGGTGGCCAACGAGAAGGCGCTGGCCGGCATTCGCCACGACAAGACCCGCGATGCCAACGACGGCTTCGACGGCGGCTGGGTGGCGCACCCGGGGCTGGTGCCTATTGCCGCGGAAGAATTCCAGAAGGTGCTGGGCGAGCGCCCCAACCAGTGGGAAAAGCAGCGCGACGAAAACTTCGGTCCCAAGGACTGGCTCAACTTCCAGCCTGAGCAGCCCATCACCGAAGTCGGCGTGCGCAACAACATCAACGTCGGCATCCATTACCTCGGCAGCTGGCTCGCCGGCAACGGCTGCGTGCCCATCCACAACCTGATGGAAGACGCCGCCACGGCGGAGATCAGCCGCTCGCAAGTGTGGCAGTGGGTAGTTAGCCCCAAGGGCAAGCTCGATGACGGCCGCAAGGTCACCGCCGACATGGTGCGCGGCTTCATTCCCGAAGAACTGGCGAAGGTGAAAGCCACCGTGATAGCCCAGGGCGAGAAGACCGAAACCTACGACCAGGCGGCGAAGATATTCGAGGAAATGTCGCTTGCCGACAATTACCCCGAGTTCCTCACGCTGCCGCTGTACGAGGCAATGGAGTAAGAAGTCGGCGCTGGCAACACGGCGCCAACAAGGACATCGACGGCGCGCGGGGTAACCTGTGCGCCGTTTTGTTTGGGAGAAAGCGCCATGCTGAATGCGGTCACGCTGCTGTTGCTCTTTCAACTCGCAGGCGAAGCCACCACCCTGTTCTTCGCCTTGCCGGTGCCCGGCCCGGTGATCGGCATGGCCCTGCTGTTCGCCGCTTTGGCGCTGCGCGGCGGACCGTCCGGCGAGCTGCGCGAAACCGCGCAGAATCTTCTGCAGCATTTCTCGCTGCTATTCGTGCCGGCCGGCGTCGGCGTCATGCTGCATTTTCAGCGCATGGCGGACGAGTGGCTACCTATCCTGATCGCGCTCGTCGCGAGCAGCTTCATCACCATCGCCGTCACCGCGCTGGTGCTGCACGCACTGACCCGCCATCAGCCGGCACCCGCCGATACGGAGCGCCAGCCATGAGCCCGCGCCTGGGTGGAAACCTCAGCGAAGTCTGGGTCTATCTCGCCGCCTCGCCCCTGCTGGGCCTTACGCTGACGCTGCTGGCCTACCAGGGCGCCGTACTCGTGAGCCAGCGCTGCAACGGGCACCCGCTGGCCAATCCGGTGCTGCTGGCCGTCACCGCCTTGGTAACGGTGCTCTGGGCCACCGGTACGCCCTATCGCACCTATTTCGACGGCGCCCAGTTCGTCCATTTCCTGCTCGGCCCCGCCACCGTCGCCCTCGCCATTCCGCTCTACGCCCAGTTCGGCCGCTTGCGGCGCATGACCATCCCGCTGCTCATCGCGCTGTCGGCGGGCTCACTCACCGCCGCCTGCTCGGCAGTGATGATCGGCCATCTCTTCGGCGCCAGCGACGCCACGTTGCTCTCGCTGGCACCGAAGTCAGTGACCACGCCCATCGCGATGGGTATCGCCGAACGCATCGGTGGCCTGCCATCGCTGACCGCCGTGCTTGTCATCCTCACCGGCATCCTCGGCGCCGTCGGCGCGCGCAGTCTCTATGCGCTGCTGAAGATCGACGACCACGCCGTGCGCGGTTTCGCCATCGGTATCACATCCCACGGCATCGGCACGGCGCGCGCATTCCAGGTCAGCGAACAGGCGGGAGCATTCGCCGCGCTGGCGATGGGCCTCAACGGTTTGCTGACGGCTGTGCTGTTGCCCTGGCTGATACCGCCGTTGATGCGCTGGCTGGGTTGATCCCGCAGAAAGTCGGCGCTGGCAACACGGCGATTCCTGCCATGGCGTACTCCAATCCACGCATTTCGCCGCTCGCACCCGATGCGCGCAAGACCTCAGATTGATGAAGCCTAAAAATAGCTTGCTCGATAGGGGAATCATTTTTTTTGCTGACTAAGCCAAGTACGCCTGTAATAATCTCCCTGCAGACAATAGTGACGTTAGTTTAAAGTTGCATTGGGAGGAGATAGGCGAGGCATCAGCAGCCCGAGGTGGATGCTGTGTGCGTTTTGCCATTTCCATTGACTCGAAATCAAACGCTGTGCCGCTCCCGGGCAGCCGAAAATTCGGATTTGAACAATGGCCGACGAAACCCAAAAAGCCGAACTGAAGGAAGGTTTCTTCAAACGACTTCTAAACCCGCCGAAATGCTCGATGTTGCGCATGATCGTCATCGGGATATTGGGCGGCATCGGTATTTGGGGTCTGCTCAACACCGGCGTCGAATACACCAACCGCACCGAGTTCTGCCTCTCCTGCCACACCATGCAGACACCCTACGAGGAACTCAAGAAGACGGTGCATTACAGCAACCGTACGGGCACCAGTGTCGGTTGTGCCGACTGCCACGTCGCCAGCAGCAAGGAACCCTTCGATTACGCGCGCAAGCTGACGCAGAAAGTCTTCGCTTCCAAAGACGTGATCGGCCAGATCCTGGGTACCATCGACACGCCGGAGAAGTTCGAGGCCTACCGCCTGACCATGGCCAAGCGCGTCTGGGCTCACATGAAGGAAACGGATTCCAAGGAATGCCGCAACTGCCACAAGTTCGACAAGATGGACACGACGAAGCAGAAGGATCGCTCCGCCGTCAAGCATGAAGGTGCGATTCTGGATGGCAAGACCTGCATCGACTGCCATAAGGGAATAGCGCACAAGCCGGTGCACCACCTGCTGGAACAGGAGCAGGGCAAAACCGCCACGGCGCAGGAAAGCGCGCCGCCGACCCAAGCACAGCCGGCACCGGCCACCACAGCCAAAGCGGAAGCGGCACCGGCAACGACTCCGGCAGCAGCCGCAGCGGCACCTGCCGCAACTGCGGCACAGCCAGTTGCCGCCACCGCTCAGCCGGTCAAGCCAGCGCCGAAGGCCGAGGCCGCGGGCGCCGCCGCACCGGCGGCCGCAAGCGCGATCACGGCCGTCGACTGGAGCAAGGTGCCGACTCGCCAGATCAAGGTGTTCTATCCCGGCCAGGCCGGCCTCGAATGGGTGATGAACAAGGCCGACCATTCCTCCGCGGCGGACATCATCGAAAAGAAACGTGCCTGCGCCAAGTGCCACGAAGGCGATGCCAACGAAGTCGGCGCGGCCATCGTCGCCGGCAAGCCGGTGGGCGTTTCCAAGACCGTGATGGAACCCAATCCGCCGGCTGGCAAGGTCGGGTTCATCCCCGTGACCTTCCAGACCACTCATGACGACAGCAAGATATATTTCCGCTTCGAATGGGTGCCGCCGAAAAATGGCGACAAGAAGATGGACCCGAAGCACGAGGTCAAGCTCACCATGATGTTCGACGGTGGCGGCACGGTCGAAGGCAGCGATCAGAACGGCTGCTGGGCCACCTGCCACGTTGACCTGCGCACCATGAAGGAAGCCAAGGACGACAAGAAAACCAAATACATCGTCGGCGCCGATCTCGCCAGCGGCAAGTTCATGGACCTGATCCAGTTCCGCAGCGGCAAGGGTGAGAAGCCGGTTGACGGCTGGGTCGACAGCGCACGTCACATGGACGGCGGCAAGAGCCACCTCAAGGCCGAGGGCAAGAAAGAGGGCAACAAGTGGATCGTGACCTTCGAGCGCGCCCTGGCTGGTGGTGGCAAGGGCGACCATGCCATTACTGCCGATAAGGTGTATAACTTCGGCTTCGCGCTTCACGAGGACTTCACCAACGCCCGCTACCACTATGTTTCGCTGGGCTATCAGTTCGGCCTCGACAAACCAAATCCAGGCGTCAAGAACTATATCGACGTGCAGAAGCAATGACGCGGCAATAGTTTTTCAAGCAGTACATTCATCAATACCAAGGAGGAGAGAACATGATGATGAAGTGGAGAGGATGGGCGCTGGCCACCGGCGTCCTGGCGATATCCGCGCTGGCGCAAGCGGCACCGCCTACGCCGGCGATGCTGTCGAATGCCTGTGCCGGCTGTCACGGCACCAACGGCGGCAGCGCAGGTCCGAGCATGCCGAGTCTGGCCAGCCAGTCGAAAGAGGCTATCGTCGAGGCGATGAAGAAATTCAAGAGCGGCGAGCGTCCTGCAACCGTCATGGGCCGTCTGGCGAAAGGCTATAGCGATGCCGAAATCACCGCCATGGCCGAGTTCTTCTCCAAGCAGAAACTCCATGCCACGACTCAGACACTCGACAAGGCGAAGATCGCCAAGGGCGCCAGCCTGCAGGAATCCAACTGCGGCCGCTGCCACATCGAGGACGGCAAGGAAGGCAAGGACGACACGCCGGTAATGGCCAGCCAGTGGCTGCCGTACCTGCAAATGCAGATGGCGGAATACCAGTCCGGCAAACGCAAGATGCCGGAGAAAATGGCAGAGAAGGTCAAGCCGCTGTCGGGCGCCGACCTGGAAGCTCTGCTCCACTTCTACGCCAGCGTGAAATAAGGGAGAACATGACATGACACTGGATCGCAGAAGTTTCCTCAAGTTGGCTGGCGCCAGCGCCGGCGCCGCGGGTTTGCCGCTGATCGGCCGCGCTGCCGAACTGATGCCGAAGTCGGGCAAGCGCGTCGTCGTTGTCGGCGGCGGCTACGGTGGCACGATCGCCGCCAAGTACATCCGCATGATGGACAAGAGCATCGAAGTGGTGCTGATCGAGCGCAACGATCATTTCGTATCGTGCCCGTTCAGCAATCTTTATCTCGGCGGCCTCCTCCCTGATCTCAACACGCTGACCATCAAGTACGACAAGCTCGCCGCAAATCACGGCGTCAAGGTGGTGCAGGCGGAAGTCACCGGCATCGACCCGGCCGCGAAGTCAGTCACGACGTCCAAGGGCACGCTGACTTACGACCGCCTCGTGCTTTCACCCGGCATCGATTTCCGGCTCGACGAAATGAAGGGCTACGACGCCGCTGCCATGGAAGTCATGCCTCATGCATGGAAGGCCGGCCCGCAAACCATCCTGCTGCGCAAGCAACTGGAGGCCATGAAGCCCGGCGGCAACGTGGTGATTTCCATCCCCCTGGCACCCTTCCGCTGCCCGCCCGGCCCCTACGAGCGGGCCAGCATGGTGGCGATGTACCTCAAGCAGCACAAGCCGGGCTCCAAGGTCATCATTCTCGACGCCAATCCGGACATCGTCTCCAAGAAGGGCCTGTTCCTCAAGGGCTGGAAGAAGCACTATGACGGCCTCATCGACTACCGTGCGGCCAAGAAGGTCACGGAAGTGGACACCGGCAAGATGGCCGTGATGATCGAGGGCCTCGAAGAAGTCCAGGGCGCCGTCATCAACATCATCCCGCCGCAGAAGGCCGGTCTGATCGCTCACGCCGCGGGTCTGGTCGGTGCGGACAAGAAGTGGTGCCCGGTCAATCCGACGACCTTCGAGTCCACCCTGCACAAGGACATCCATGTCATCGGCGATTCCTCGATCGCCGGAGCCATGCCGAAGTCCGGCTACTCGGCCAACTCGGAAGCCAAGGTCTGCGCCACCAATATCGTGGCACTGATGAACGGCAAGGAGATCACCGAAATGTCCGCCATCAACACCTGCTACAGCTTCCTGTCCGCCAAGGAAGCTGTCAGCGTGACCGGCGTCTACAAGGTGAACGCGGAGAAGCAGGCCATCGAGGCTGCAGCCGGCTCGGTCGGCGTCTCTCCCGACCTCTCCGAGGTCGAAGCAATCTATGCCGAAAGCTGGTTGAAGAACATCCTGACCGAAATGTCGACCTGATTGCTGTCCCGCTGCAAAAGACAAACCCCGCTGCGGCGGGGTTTGTTTTTTGGGTCACGCCAAAAGTCGGCGCTGGCGAGACGGCGACCCACGCTATTGCAGGCCACCGATATAGATGGAGACGGCCCGCGTCTCCAGTTCGGTGAGCTTCGCGGCAACCGTATGCATGACGGCGTTGTCATTGGTCCGTTCGCGTTTGCTGAACTCCTTCAACTGGATTTCGAGATAGGCTGGATGCTGCCCCGCCAGTCGTGGAAGTTGCTGTGTGCCATGCCCGTTGGGGCCGTGACAGGAGGTGCAGGCCGGCACCCCGGAGTAGGAATTTCCGCGCTGGAAAATGAATTTGCCGACGGCCGCGAAGTCGCCGTCCCCTGGCTGGCGCGACGCCGCCTTCCTGCCGGCGAAAAAAGCCGCCAAACCGGCGATATCCTCATCCTGCAAACCTTTCGCCATCTCCGCCATGGTCTCGCTCTTGCGTCGGCCATCGCGAAAATCCTTCAACTGCTTGGCAATGTAATCCGGATGCTGCGCGGCAAGACGCGGATACACGGCGCTGGCGCTTTCGCCTTCCGGCCCGTGACACAAGGCGCAACGTGATGCGACGATCTCGGCGACGCGCGGCGAGCTTGGAACTGCAGGCGCAGCTGAGGCCTGCACCGCAAGCATGACGCCGGCGGACATCAGAGACAATTTGACAAAGGTGCTCATGCGCTTCCCCTTTTGCCTGACCGGAGACCTATCCGGCTACGCCCGTGCTGCCGAAACCGCCGGCGCCGCGGTCGCTGGCGGGAAATTCATTCACGACATTGAAGGCAACCTGCACCACCGGCACCACCACCAGTTGTGCGAGGCGATCCAGCGGATTCAATGTAAAAGTGTCGTGGCCGCGGTTCCAGGTCGAGACGAAGATCTCTCCCTGGTAATCGGAATCAATCAGCCCAACCAGATTGCCCAATACGATGCCGTGCTTGTGGCCCAGACCCGAGCGCGGCAGGATCATGGCCGCCAGGGCCGGATCGGACAAGTGAATGGCAATCCCGGTCGGGACCAGGACGGTTTCACCCGGCTGAATTTTTATCGCCGCCTCGATACAGGCGCGCAAGTCGATGCCTGCCGACCCGGGCGTCGCGTATTGCGGCGCGTATCGATCGTCTTTCAGGCGGTCGTCGAGGATCTTAAGGTCAATGCTGGCCATGCGGCTTCTCCATCAGGCTGGCTATATGCGTGACGATGCCACGCGCCACCGCCACCTTGTCCGCGGGCGGCAGAACATGCGCACCGGCCGCGTCGAACAGGGTCACGGCGTTGGTGTCGCCGCCCAGCCCGTCCTGTACCAGGTTGCCCACCACCAGCCCGAGTTTTTTGGTAACGCGCTTGCCTTCCGCGTAGGCCGCAAGATCCCGGCTCTCGGCAGCGAATCCGACGCAAAACGGCGCATCGGGCCGCGCCGCCACTTCGGCAAGGATGTCGGGATTGGCTTCGAGTTCCAGTGCAAGGCTGTCCGGGCCCTTCTTGATCTTGTGCGCGGCTGCCTGCCGTGGCCGGTAGTCAGCCACTGCCGCAACGCCTATGAACACGCTCTGCCCCGGCAGTGCCTGCACCACCGCCTCGCGCATCTGCAGGGCGCTCTGCACATCCACGCGACGCACCCCGCGGGGCGTGGGCAACGCAACCGGACCGGCAACCAGCGTCACCTCCGCGCCCGCCTCGGCACAAGCCCGCGCCAAGGCAAAACCCATCTTGCCCGAACTGGAGTTGGTGAGGCCGCGCACCGGATCAAGCGCTTCGAAGGTCGGCCCCGCGGTCAGCAGGACACGCTTGCCGGCGAGAGGCTTGGCTTGCAGGGAGGCATACAGGTCATCGAACAGTTCGGCAGCTTCGAGCATGCGTCCCTCGCCTACCTCACCACAGGCTTGTTCTCCATGCGCGGGACCGAGAATGCCCGCGCCATCGGCACGCAGTTGCTCGACATTGCGTTGCGTCGCCGGGTTTTCCCACATCTGCCGGTTCATGGCGGGGGCCACCAGCAGGGGACAATCCCGCGCCAGGCAAAGCGTGGAGAGCAGGTCATCGGCAAAGCCATGCGCCAGCTTGGCGAGAAAGTCCGCCGTCGCCGGGGCCACCAGCAGGGCGGCCGCGCCGCGCGTCAGATCGATGTGAGCCATGCCGTTGTCCATGCGCTCGTCCCACAGCGCCTGCCAGACGCGGCGGCCGGTGAGCGCCTGGAAAGTTGCCGCGCCGACGAACTGCGCGCCAGCAGCGGTCAGGACGACATCCACTTCTGCGCCGGCCTTGACCAGCAGGCGCGCCAGCTGAGCTGCCTTGTAGGCCGCCACGCCACCTGTCACGCCCAACACGATGCGTTTGCCCTGAAATTCATTCATGACATTAAAATCCCGCCAATCGGCAATCAAGCGGGGATTCTAAACCATGGCCATACGCGATTGGCCCGCGGCAGAACGCCCGCGCGAGCGACTGGCCCAGCAAGGCGCAGCGGCCCTGTCGGACGCTGAACTGCTGGCGATCTTTTTGCGCGTCGGTATCCGCGGCAAAAGCGCGGTGGATCTGGCCCGCGAACTGCTGGCCAGCTTCGCCGGCGACCTGGCCGGCCTTGCCGCCGCCAGCACCAAGGACCTCGCCCGTCTTCCCGGAATCGGACCCGCCAAGGCAGCCCAACTCGCCGCCACAATGGAACTGGCACGCCGCGCGCTCGCCGGGCCGCTGAAACTGAAAGATGCGCTGGCCTCGCCACAAGCGGTGCGCGACTGGCTGCGCCTTTGGCTAGGCAACCTGCAGCACGAGGTCTTCGTCGCCCTGTGGCTGGATGCCCAGAACCGGCTGATCGCCAGCGAGGAACTTTTCCGCGGAACGCTGACGCAAACCAGCGTTTATCCCCGCGAAGTCGTCAAACGGGCGCTGGCACACAATGCCGGCGCCGTAATCCTGGCCCACAACCACCCCTCCGGCCTCGCCGAGCCCTCACGCGCCGACGAAGTACTCACTTCGTCACTAAAGCAGGCCCTGGCGCTGATCGACGTAAAGCTGCTGGACCATTTCATCGTTACGGGAAGCACAGATCCGTTGTCGTTCGCTGAGCGCGGTTTGATTTGACAAAAGGATTGAGTTTTCAAGCGAATGTTTGGTAAACTAGCGCGCTTTGCTAAATCAAGCATTCAGGAGCATCACATGTCTCGCGTATGTCAAGTGACGGGCAAGGCCCCGATGGTAGGGAACAATGTGTCCCACGCCAACAACAAGACCAAGCGTCGCTTTCTGCCTAACCTGCACAGCCGCCGCTTCTGGATCGAAACCGAAAACCGCTGGGTCAGCCTGCGCGTGTCAAACGCCGGTCTGCGCACCATCGACAAGAAGGGCATCGACGTTGTCCTCGCCGAGCTGCGTGAGCGCGGCGAGCGCGTCTAACAGGAGAAAGCATCATGGCCAAGGGCGGACGCGAAAAGATCAAGCTGGAATCCACAGCCGGTACGGGACACTTCTACACGACTACGAAGAACAAGAAGACTACCCCGGGAAAGCTGGAATTCTCCAAGTATGACCCCAAGGCGCGCAAGCATGTCGCCTACAAGGAAGTGAAGCTGAAGTAATTCAGCAGCACATCCCAATAAAAAACCCGCCGCTGGCGGGTTTTTTATTGGGATGCACGCCCGTTCAGACGGCGTAGCACCGCAGGCGCCGCGAAAATTCCTCGAGCTGGCGAATGCCGCTTTGCTCGGCGCGGGCGACCCAGTCCTGCAACTGCTTCACCAACTGCTCGTGCGAAGCCGAGGAGCGGGCCCACAGCGCCTCCAGTTCGGCACGCATGGCATAAGCCTTGGACAAGGCCTCGCTTCGGGCAAGAACCGCTGTCAGGCGCTCTTTCTGGGAGGCTGGCAACGCGGCGCCATCTTCACCGAGGAGACGCCTCACCACGCGGCCTTCGCCGGCATCGATCCTCATCTGGGCAAATTCCTCTGCGGCAAGCTGGCGCAAGCTCTTGAGATATTTCGCCAGCACGTCATAGCGATGCGTGACCACCGCCTGCAGCATGTCCAGATCGATGGCAGGTCGCAGCGCGCCGAGCCGGGGCGTCGGCGCCACCTTTTTTACCCGCGCCAAGCCCGCCATCTCCATCAAACGGATATACAGCCAGCCAATGTCGAACTCGTACCACTTGTTGGACAGCCTGGCTGATGTGGCAAATGCGTGATGATTGTTGTGCAGCTCCTCGCCGCCGATCAAGATCCCCAATGGGAAGAAATTCGTCGAGGCATCCGCGCAGGCGAAATTCCTGTAGCCCCAGAAGTGGCCGATGCCATTCACCACCCCGGCCGCCCAGAAGGGAATCCAGACCATCTGCACGCCCCAGATCAGCACGCCCGGCCAGAGGCCGAACAGGGCGACATCGATGCCCAGCATGAGCACGATGCCAAGCTTGTGCCACGGCGAGTAGAGCTTCCGCTCCAGCCAGTCATCGGGCGTGCCATGGCCGTAGCGCTCAATGGTGTCGGGATTGCGCGACTCCTTTACATAAAGGAACACCCCGGTCCATAGCACGCGGTTGAGACCGACCACCTGGGGACTGTGCGGGTCGGCAGCTGTCTCGCACTTGGCGTGATGCTTGCGGTGAATCGCCGCCCACTCCTTGGTGACCATCCCGGTGGTGAGCCACAACCAGAGGCGAAAAAAATGACTCGGAACCGGACCCAGTTCCAGCGCGCGATGCGCCTGATACCGGTGCAGGAAGATCGTGACTCCCGCAATGGTGACGTGAGTCAGGGCCAGAGTAGCGGCGACATAGCCCCACCAGGGAAGATCGAGAATTCCGGAAACCATGGAGAAATCGCCTGTAAGAATGGATAGGGCGCAACTATGCTAAGTCTAGATCAACGTCTTGTCTTGGCGCGTGCCGGAGTCTCGTCTGCGAGGCGGAAGTCGATTTTGTTGGCCTCCATGTCTACCCGTGTCAACTGCACTTTCACCCGGTCGGAAAGACGGAAGCGCCGACCGCTGCGTTCGCCGACCATCGCATGCGATTTCTCATCGAAATGGAAATAGTCATGACCGAGTTCGGAAACGTGTACCAGACCCTCGACAAACACGCCATCCAGCGCGACAAAGAGTCCGAATGGCACCACGGAGGAAATGCTGCCCTCGAAGACTTCGCCGACGCGGTCTTTCATGTAGAAACACTTGAGCCAGTCCTCAACGTCGCGCGTCGCCTCATCCGCCCGCCGTTCGGTCGTCGAACAATGCAGGCCGATTTCCTCCCAGTTGCCGGGCTCGTAGCGCCGTGCTGCCAGCGCCGACTTTATCGCGCGATGCACCAGCAGATCCGGATAACGGCGGATCGGCGAAGTGAAATGCGTATAGCTCTCGTAGGCCAGGCCGAAATGCCCGACGTTCTCCGGGCTGTAGATGGCCTGGCGCAAGGATCTCAGCATCACGGTCTGCAGCAGTTGCCGGTCTGGCCGCTGGCCGATCTTCTCCAGCAGCTTGGCATAGTCCTGCGCCTTGGGTGAGTCGCCGCCGCCCAGTTGAAAACCGAAGGTGCCGAGAAAGTCGCGCAGCTTTTCCAGACGTTCAGCCGTCGGACCTTCATGCACGCGATAGAGGGCCGGGTGCTCTCGCTCGCGCAGGAATTCGGACGCGCAGACATTGGCCGCCAGCATGCACTCCTCGATCAGCTTGTGTGCTTCGTTGCGCTCGTAGGGCTCGATGCGCTCGATCTTGCCGTGGTCATCGAAAATCATGCGCGTTTCGACCGTCTCAAAATCGATGGCGCCGCGCTTGACGCGTTCCTTGGCCAGTTGTCGATATAGCGCGTCGAGTGCCTCCAGATGCGGTACCAGCATGCCCAGACGAGCCCGTGTATCTGCATCCTTTTCGTAGAGAGCAGCTGCGACTTCCGTGTAAGTCAGCCTCGCGTGCGAGAACATCACCGCCGGATAGAAGCGGTAGCGACTGATCGCACCTGTGGCGTTGATCGCCATGTCGCATACCATGCACAGACGCTCCACCTGCGGATTGAGCGAGCACAGACCGTTGGAGAGCTTCTCCGGCAGCATGGGAATCACGCGCCGCGGGAAATACACCGAGTTGCCGCGCGCATAGGCGTCCCCGTCCAGTGCGTCACCCGCCGTCACATAACTCGAAACGTCGGCAATCGCCACGACGAGTCGAAAGCCCTTGCCTTGGCGTTCGCAAAACACCGCATCGTCGAAATCCCGTGCCGTCTCGCTGTCTATGGTCACCAGCGGCAGGCCGGTGACGTCTTCGCGGCCCTTCCAGTCCGACTTGCGCACGGCATCAGGCAACTTCTTCGTTTCGGCCAGCGCCGCGCTCGAAAACTCGTAGGGCAGTTCGTGCTTGCGCAGCGCAATCTCGATTTCCATGCCGGGGTCGGCATAGTTGCCGAGCACTTCGACCAGGCGGCCGATCGGCTGCCCGTGTTTGGTCGGCTGCTCGATCAGTTCGATCATCACCACCTGCCCGGACTGCGCCTTGAGCGCCTTTTTCGCGCCCTTCTCGGGAGGGGCCAGCAGTATGTCCTGACTGATGCGCTTGTTCTCGGCGACGACAAAGCGCACGCCATGCTCCTCGAGCACGCGCCCGACCACAAAGCGGTTCACGCGTTCGGTCACTTCGACGATCTTGCCCTCGGGCCGCCCCTTGCGATCGACGCCGATGACCCGAGCGATGGCCTTGTCGCCATGCAGTACCTTGTCCATTTCCTTGGGCGACAGGAACAGATCAGGCCCCTCTTCGTCCGGAATCAGAAAGCCGAATCCATCCGGATGGCCGGCAACACGCCCGCGCACCAGGTCGGCCTTGTCCGGGATCAGCCAGTCGCCGCGCCGGTTCTGCATCAGCTGCGCATCACGCGCCATGGCCCCCAGCCGCCGCTGGAACGGGTCGAGTTCGAACGGCTGGATGTCGAGCAGTTCGACGAGGCGCCCAAGCTCCAGCGGCGCGCCTTGCGTCGTCAGTGTCTGCAGGATGTATTCGCGGCTCGGCAAGGGATGCTCGTACTGCGCCTTTTCGCGCTCGAACTGCGGATCGGCGCGTCGAGTCTTGGAAAGCTTGTGGGTGCTAGGCGACTTGTTTGACAATCTGGTTTTTTCCTTTAGAATTCGCGCCTCGTTTCGCGCCTGCCCAGGTGGCGGAATTGGTAGACGCACTAGTTTCAGGTACTAGCGCTGAGAGGCGTGGGGGTTCGAGTCCCTTCCTGGGCACCAAGCATGTTACGCGAAATGGAAAAGAGCAAGGGCCGCCAGGATATCTCCTGACGGCCTTTTCTTTTTCGCGCCGCTCGCTACTCGAACGGGTGTCTCAATACAATCGTTTCTTCGCGATCCGGACCGGTGGAAATCATATCGACCGGCACGTCGCAAAGCTGTTCCATGCGCTTGATGTAGGCGCGGGCCTCGGCCGGCAGGCCGTCCAGGGTCTTGACCCCGACGGTGCTGCCCTTCCAGCCGGGCAGGGATTCGTAGATGGGCTCGCAACAGGCGAGATCATCCGCACCCACCGGCAGGATGTCGGAGACGCTGCCATTGAGGCGATAGCCGGTGCAGATCTTGAGTTCCTCGACGCCGTCCAGTACATCCAGCTTGGTAATGCACAGCCCCGAAACCCCGTTGATCTGGATCGCCCGCTTCAATGCCGCGGCGTCGAACCAGCCACAGCGACGCGCGCGTCCGGTTGTGGCGCCGAATTCATGCCCCTTGGTGGCCATGTGCTTGCCCACCGGGTCCTGCTTGTCCAGCGCGTCATACAACTCGGTCGGGAAGGGGCCGCCGCCAACGCGCGTGGTGTAGGCCTTGGTGATGCCGAGAATGTAGTGCAGCATGCCTGGTCCGACCCCCGCTCCCGCCGCCGCCGCGCCTGCGACGCAGTTGGATGAGGTCACGAAGGGATAGGTGCCGTGATCGA
>JBAZOF010000018.1:0-21686 GCA_041648855.1 Sulfuritalea sp.
AAGCCACGGACTTCGCCCTCGGGAATCGCGATCGCGATCTCGCGCTCGCCATCTGGCGCCAGGCGGAACACCGCCTGCCCGGCGCTGACCACCTGGCCCGTCTCGGCCAGCACCTGGCCGACGACGCCGGCGCGATCGGCGACCAGGGTCGTGTAGCTGGCCTGGTTCTTCGCCAGTGAGGCCTGCGCCTCGGCTGCCTTGAAGGTCGTTTCCCTGGCGTCGAGGGCCGACGCGCTGATGTAGTTCTTCGCCTTCAGGTCGCGATAGCGCGCCAGGTCGGCTGCCGCCAGCGCGCGCTGCGCCTCGGCCTGGGTCGCCTGCAGCCCGGCGTCGGTCGGGTCGAGCCGCGCCAGCACCTGGCCGGCCTTGACTCGCATGCCGGCGTCGACCCGGCGTTCGATGATCTTGCCGGCAATGCGAAAACCGAGCGAGGTCTCGATCCGCGCCCGGACTTCGCCGCTGTAGGCCCGCTGCGCACCGTCGGTCGCCGTATCGCCAGCGCCGACTTTCAGCGTGCGCACCAGTTTCGGCACAGCCGGAGGGGGCGGCGCTTCGCTGCAGGCAGCGAGCAGGAAGGGCAGAAGAAGAAGCGGGGCGAGTTTCATGCGGAGTCTCCGGAAGGGCCGGCGAAGCGCCGGCGCAGCCATAGGGTGAAATCATCGAGATAGGTATAGATCACCGGCACCACGATCAGGGTCAGCAAACTGGATGTCATGACGCCGCCGATCACCGCCTGCCCCATCGGCGCGCGCTGCTCGGCGCCGTCGCCGAACGCCAGGGCGAGCGGGATCATGCCGAAGATCATGGCCAGCGTCGTCATCAGGATCGGCCGCAGCCGCACGCCGCCGGCGGCGATGACGGCATCCCGCCGCGATTGCCCGGCAGCGAGGCCGTGATTGATGAAGTCGACCAGCAGGATCGCGTTCTTGGTAACCAGCCCCATCAGCATGACGAAGCCGATGGTGGAAAAAATGTTCAGCGTGCTGCGAAACACCACCAGCGCGAGGATCACGCCGACCAGAGACAGCGGCAGCGAAGCCATGATCGCCAGAGGCTGCAGGAAGCTGCCGAACTGCGAAGCAAGGATCAGGTAGATGAAGATCACCGCGAGCCCCAGTGCGACCATGGCGAAATTGACCGATTCGATCATGTCCTTGGTGGCGCCGCCGATGCTCCAGCTGTAACCCGGCGGCAATTCCATTTGCTGCATCAGGCTGCGCATTTCGCGGCCGATGTCGCCGGCCGGGCGCCCCTGGTTGTTGGCCGACACCAGCACTTCGCGCGTCTGGTCCTTGCGGTTGATCTGGCTCGCGCCCAGCGCGGTCGACACCGTGGCGACGTCGGCCAGCCGGATCATGCGCGGATTGCCCTGCGCATCGGGGCGGGCGCTGGCCATCGTGGCAATGGGCAAAGCCGCGAGATCGGCGGCGGATTCGCGCGCGGTCGGCGGCAGCTTGACGGTGAGGTCGTAGAACTGGTCGTCGGGGCCGCGCCAGTTGCCGACCGCCTGCCCCGCCAGCAGTGGGCGCAGGGTCTGTGCCGCCTGGCCGACGCCGATGCCGAGGTCGCTGGCGAGTTCCCGGTTGAAGCGGATCGACAATTGCGGCCGCGCGGCCTTGGTACTCGACTCCAGATCGACCACGCCGCGCAGCGCGCCGACCTTCGCCATCACCTGTGCGGCGATGCGGTCCAGCAAGGCGCGGTCGGGACCCATCAGGCTGACCTGCAGGTTCTTCCCGGACGACACCGCCTTGTAGGCCGCCACCTGGGTGATCTCGACGCCGGCGATCCGCGCCAGCCGGTCGCGTATCGGTTGCGCAAGATCCTGCTGCGAGATCTTGCGCTCGCGGCGCGGCACCAGCTGGACGAACATGTTCACGGCATGCTTGCCGCGCGAAAAACCGGTGTTGATCGTGGAATAGGTGTACTGCACCTCGGGAAACTCATGCAGCGCCGCATCGGCCTGCTCGGCCTTGGCCTGGGTCAGTTCGAGCGACGAGCCGACCGGCGTGACGAACTGCACCTGCAACTCATTGAGGTCGGGCTCCGGCACGAATTCGGAACCGAGGAAGGGCAGCAGCGCCAGCGCGCCGGCGAGAGACGCGACGGCAATGCCGAGCACGCTCTTGCGGTGGTCGAGGGCCCACGCCAGCAGCAGTTCGTAGCGCTTTTCCAGTCGCTGGGTGAACAGCGAAAACCAATGCAGCATCCGCCCGAGCGGGCTCCGGCTGTGGTGGCCTTCGGCCTCCGGGTCGTGCCAGATGCTGGAAAGCATCGGATCGAGCGTGAAGCTGACGAACATGGAGATCAGCACGGCCGCCACCACGGTGACGCCGAACTGGTGAAAAAAGCGGCCGATGATGCCGCCCATGAATCCCACCGGCAGGAACACGGCAACGATCGAGAGCGTCGTCGCCATCACCGCCAGACCGATTTCCTGCGTGCCCTCGAGCGCAGCCTGGCGCGGCGGCGTGCCCATGGCGACATGGCGCACGATGTTCTCGCGCACCACGATGGCATCGTCGATCAGGAGTCCGACCGAAATCGACAGCGCCATCAGCGTCAGCACGTTGATGGTGAAGCCGAAGGCGTAGATGAACAGCAGGGCGCCGATCAGCGAGATCGGCAGCGTGAGGCCCGTGATCACCGTGCTGCGCCACGAGGCGAGGAAGAAGAACACGATCAGGATGGTGAGCGCCGCGCCTTCGATCAAGGTGATGCGCACGTCCCTGACGGAATTGCGGATGCTGAGCGAGGCGTCGCGCACGATTTCGAGCTTGATCCCGGGCGGCAGTTCACGGCTCAGGCTCGCCACCATCTCGCGCACGCCGTCGGCGACTTCGATCGTATTGGCCCCTTGCGACTTGACGATATCGACCGAGAGGCCGCGCTTGCCGTTGATCAGGGCGACGCTGGTCTCCTCGGCCTGGGCATCGGCCACATCGGCGACATCGGCCAGGGTCACCGGTTTGCCGCCGCGCCGGGCGACGATCAGGCGGCGGAAGTCTTCCGTCGTCGCGGCACGCCCAAGAATCTGCACCACCTGCTCGCGCCCGCCGCCGGAGACGCTGCCGACCGGCACTTCCTGATTTTCGCTGCGCAGCGCGGCGAGCACCTGGTCGGCGCCGACCTGCAGCGCTTCCATGTCCGCCGGCCGCAGGAGAATGCGCATCTCGCGCTTGACGCCGCCAACCACCGTGGCCTGGCCGACGCCGCGCACGTTTTCCAGGCGCTTCTTGATGCGCTGCTCGGCCAGCGTGGTCAGCTCGCGCAGCGGCGTTCCCGACCCGACCACCGCGACGGACAGAATCGGCTGATCATCGGGGTTGTAGCGGGTGACCCTGGGTTCCTTGATTTCGTCGCGAAAGCTCGGGCGCAGCGCGGCGATTTTCTCGCGCACATCCTGCGCCGCGAGCTTCGGGTCGGTGGAGAGATTGAATTCGACGATCACCAGCGACTGGCTCTCGTAGGAGCGCGAGGACAGCACGTTGATGCCGCTGATGGTGTTCACCGCCTCTTCGATCGGCCGCGTGACCTCCTCTTCGACGCTCTCCGGCGCCGCGCCAGGGTAATCTGTCTGGATCACGATCACCGGAAAAGCGACGTCGGGAAACTGCTCGACCGGCAGGCGCTGGGCCGAGAACAAGCCGAGCACCAGCAGCGTCGCCATCATCATGGTGGCGAATACCGGATTGTTGATGCTGACGCGGGTGAACCACATGACCAGGACGCAGGCCTAAGAAGTCGGCGCTGGTGATACGGCGGCCGGCGCCGCGGGTGGCGCTACGGGTGGCGTCGCGGGCTTCACTCTGGCCGCGCTGCCATCCTTGAGCGGCCCGAGGTTGTAGCGCACCACGCGCTCGCCGGCCACGAGTCCTTCCGTGACGGCGACCCATCCCGCCTGGGCGATCGCCGTCTTGACCTGGCGGCGCTGCAGCTTGTCGCCCGCCAGCACATACAGCACCTGTTCACCGCCTTCCTCGCGCAGTGCGCTTTCCGGCACGGCCACTCGCTCCTGCGCGGCGCCCACTATCACTTGGCCCTGGGCAAAAAGTCCTCCGCGCAACCGGCCCTCGCGATTGTCAATCAGCGCATAGATCTCTATCGAGCGCGAGCCGGCGGCGGCAGACGGATTGATGCGTTCAATGCGGCCGCCGATGCGCAGATCGCCGAGGCCCTCCACGGTGAGCGTGATTTCGGCGCCGGGCGCGAGCCGCGCAGCGTCACCTGCCGGAACGCTCGCAACGAGTTCGAGCCGCGTGATGTCGGCAACGGTCACGATCCGGCCGTCGACCGGCACACGTTCTCCGGCCTGAATGATTCGTGCCGAAACGATGCCATCGATCGGCGCCACCAGCGTGGTATCGGCCAGCGCCTTGCGCGCGACGTCGGCCGCGGCGCGCGTCGCATCGAGGCGCGCCTTCGCGGCGTCGCGGTTGCCGGTCGTGGTGTCGTAGGCATTGCGCGAAATGAAGTTCTTCGCCAGCAGCGATGCCTGGGTCGCCTGATTCTTTTCGGCCACGCCCAGCGCAGCCTGCGCCGCAGCGGCATCCGCCTCGCTGCCGGCCAGCCGAGCGCGGTAATCGGTGGCGTCGATGCGGCCGATGACTTGACCCTGCTTCACCGCATCGCCTTCACGCACGCCGAGCGCCTGCAACTCGCCGGCGACCCTGGCCTTGACCGTGGCTTCGCGCCATGGCCGCAGCGTGCCCGAGATCTGCACGGTCGGCGCCATCGGTCGCAATTCGGCGCCGACCAGGTCCGCCGGAGAAAATTCGAGCGCGGCGGCGGCGGGGGCCGAAGGCGGCGCACGGTTGCAGGCGGCCAGCGACGCGGCGCAAAGGGTGGCAATGGCGAGCAGGATCGGCGAGAGCTTCATCGGGCAGCCCGGGTTCGCATCGTGGGGGCGACGAGCCCCCCCAGCGTCAGATCGAAGTGGGTGTTGAGGTAGGTCTGCGGATCGTGCGCGTTGCCGCAGCAGGCCCCCATCGAATGGCGCCAGATCAGCATCATCAGCACCGGGGCGAAAATCACGTCGATCGCGGTCTCGACATCGACGGCGCGAAACTCGCCGGAGGCGATGCCCCGCTGCAGCGTGCGCCGCATCAGGTCGCGGCCGCGCACGATCACGGTCTCGTTGTAGTAGGTCGCCAGTTCGGGAAAATTGCCGGCCTCGCTAATCATCAGCTTGGGCACGCCGGCCAGCGGCGTGTTGCCCATGCGCTGCCACCATTCGCCGATCAGCGTCCGCAGCAGATCGGCGGCGCTGCCCTCGAAACTGTCGACCAGGCCCGCGCCTTCTTCAAGAATCGGCACGATGCCCTCCTGGATCACGGCCTTGAACAGCGCTTCCTTGCTGTCGAAGTAGAGATACAGCGTTCCCTTCGAGGCTCCGGCGCGTGCGGCCACGTCCTCCAGCCGTGTGGCGGCGAATCCCTTTTCGACGAACAACTCCAAGGCCGCCGCCATGAGCTCGGCGGGACGCGCTTCCTTGCGGCGTTGACGGGGGTGGGCAACTGCTTCCAAAGTCGGGACCATTAAGTTACTGACCGGTCAGTCAGTATACCCAAGGAATATCCAGCGTCAAGCTCAGCTGCTTGTTCCCTGCGGGGAATCTCCTGAATCACAGGCTGATGTTTAAGTCAGTCTTAAGTCTTCGCTGCGGACAATCGATCCGGTCCAATTCTTCGGAATCCCGCAATGCAAAAGCCACTTGTCATTCTCCTGTCTTCCGCCCTCCTTGCCGCATGCAGTTCGACGCCCCCGGCCGCCAACGCTCCGGTAGCGAATACCTCAGGTGCCGCCGGCACGCAGCCGGCCCAGGCCCGCCAGATCTCGGCCGCAGCCAAACCGGCGCTGTCCGAACTGGACGACCCGGCGAGCATCCTGGCCAGGCGCAGCGTGTACTTCCCCTACGACAACTACAGCGTCGAGGCGAAATACGAGCAGATGCTCGACGCCCACGCCAATTACCTCAAGCGCGATCCAGCCTCGCGCATCACCCTCCAGGGTAATACCGACGAGCGCGGCAGCAGCGAATACAACCTCGCCCTCGGCCAGAAGCGCGCCGAAGCCGTACGCAAGTCGCTGAATCTCCGCGGCGTTCCCGACCAGCAGATGGAGGCGATCAGCTACGGCAAGGAGCGGCCGAAGGCCACCTGTCACGAGGAAAGCTGCTGGCAGGAAAACCGGCGGACCGACATCGCCTATCCCGCCAAGCACTGATGGCAGGCCGGTCGCACCCGTTCGCCGGCATCGTCCTCGGTCTGCTGCTGGCGAGCAGTACGGCATACGCGGATGCGATCCCGCCGGATGCGGTGATCGTCCTCGCCCCCGGCGCCGACAGCATCGCGCCTGCCGACAGTTCGATGCTTCAGCAGCTTGCCGCCAGGGCCAAGTCCGATGCCGGCAAATGGATCAGCCTGGAGGCCTATGCCGCCGACCAGGGCAGCCGCGAACTGAACCTCGCCCGCGCCCAGCACGAAGTGGAGAACATCCTGCAGCGGCTGGTCTCCTTCGGCTTTCCCACCAACCGCATCCGCGGTACAAGCTACGGCGAGGAGCATGGGGCGGCGGGCAATCTGCCGCGGCGCCGCGTTGAAATCCGCATCAAGAAGCTGGGACTGTTTTAGGGCTCTCGGCCAGGCGCCGGAACAACTCCTTCAGCGCCAGGTCGTCGGCGCCGAAGATGTTCCTATCCCCGATCTCGGCGGCGAGGCCGGTGCGCTGCACCACGTCGAGAAACTGCCGCTTGGCGCTGCTGAACACCAGCGTGATGCCGCACTCGCCCAGGCGCCTGACCAGTCCGCGCAGCATCTCGACCGCCGATGCGTCGATATGGTTGATGCCGCTGGCCACCACCAGGATGTATTCCAGTTGCGGATTCTCCCTTTCGACCTTCAGGATCGCATCCTCGAAGAACGAGACATTGGCGAAGAACAGCGCCGCATCGAAACGCAGCGCGGCAACCTTCTGGTGCAGCGGGGGCAGCCCATGATGCATGGCGTCGCGCAACACCCCGTCGCTATGGATGCCGAGCGAGACTATCCGCGGCGACATGCGCCGGTAGATGAACGCGCCGAGGGAAAAGATGATCCCCGTGAGGATGCCGTTCTGGATGTTCGGCGCGAAGGCCAGCGTAGCGAAGAAGGCCAGCGCCGCCGCGATGCCGTCGTCGCGGCCCGCCTGCCAGGCATGGCGCAAGGCTGAGAAGTCGATCAGGTTGGCCACGGCCAGGATGATCATCGCCGCCAGTGCGGGCTTGGGCAGGTGATACAGCAGGGGCGTGAAGTACAGCAGCGTCACCAGGACGAAGCCGGCGGCGATCAGCGCGGAGAAACCGGTTCTCGCGTGCGACGCAAGATTCAGTGCCGAGCGGGAAAACGAGCCGCTCACCGGCATCGAATGGCAGAAGGCCGCCACCACCTTGGCCAGCCCCTGGCCGATCAGTTCCTGGTTTTCGTCCCAATGGGTGCGCGTCCTGATGGCGATCACCTTGCAGCTCGACATCGCCTCCATGAAACTGATCAGGGCGATGACGAAGGCGGCGGGCAGCAGCGCGATGGTCGCACGCCAACTCACCGCCGGCACCGACATGCTCGGCATCCCCGCCGGAATCTCGCCGACCACGCTGCCGCCGTGCTCGGCGAAATCGGTGGCATAGCTGAGCGCGGTCAGGGCCATGACCATGATCAGCACGCCGGGCAGGCGCGGGGCAAAGCGCCTGAACAGGTACAGCAGCCCCATGGCCAGCAGGCCGAATGACACCGACATTCCATGCAGTCCATCCAGCCGGGTCAGCACGTGCCAGATATCGACCAGAAAATGGTCGGTCTGCGGCACCACGATGCCGATCAGCGCCGGCAGCTGCGAGAGTGCGATGATCAGCGCCGCAGCGTTGATGAAGCCCATCAGAACAGGGTGCGACAGCAGGTTGAGCAGTACGCCGGCACGCGCCAGCCCCAGCCCGATCTGGAACAGTCCGGACAGCAGTGCCAGCAGCGTGACGTAGGAAATGAACTCCGCCGACCCCGGCGTCGCGATGTGACCGACACTGGCCGCCGTCAACAACGAGGTCATGGCGACCGGGCCCGTCGACAGCAGGCCCGACGAGCCGAACAGGACCGCCACGATGGACGGAATGAATGCCGCATAGAGCCCGTAGTAAGTCGGCACGCCGGCCAGCTGCGCGTAGGCCAGCGACTGCGGAATCGCCAGCAGCGACACCGCGATGCCGGCACCAAGGTCGTGCAGCAGGGACTTGCCATCGACGCGCGGCCAACCGAGGAACGGCAGCAGCCGTCTGACGAGTCTTTTTGTCATGGACTGGAGGATGGGTCGGCTTCGTCGGCCGCGTCAGGGATTCCCCGCGCATGGTCAAGACGATACAAAACGTAAACGAGGCTGACGGTGGCCATCAGCATCAGGTGCGGGCCGAACAGCCAGAACAGCAGCGGCACGGCGAAATAGTAGGCACGCATACCGAACCAGTAGAACCTGCCCGCCCGGTTGAGGTGGATCGCGACATGGCGCGGCGTGAACACGCCGTGCGCGTTCGTCAGCGGAATGTTGATCATGTAGCCGACGTGATTGAAGATTCGGATGGACATCGCGAAGGCAAAGAAGGCAAAGAACAGATCAACCAGCAGGAACAGCAGCTTGAAGGTCCACAGCCCGGCATGTCGCGCGCCGAATACGTTGAGGGAATGCCATGTCGTCTCCAGCCTGTCGCTTTGGCCGCTGAGCGTCAGCACGCCGATGATCATCAGCACCGCGGTAGACGCGAGGAAGGTCGCCGCCATCGTCGAATTGCGCAGGGTCTGCACCGCCAGGATGTCCTTGCCCTCCTGCATGATGTGCTCGACCCAGGCGCTGCGGGCAATGCGATTGATGGCCTGCACCGTGTAGGACGGGTCCTGCCGCTCCTTGATCACCAGCGCGACGTGGTACAGCAGCAGCAGCAAGGCGCTTAGCACGAAGCTGAGCGCATCGTTCTGGAGCGACAGCAGGAAAGCGTTCTCCACGGACAGCCACATGTCAGTGCGCAGCGCCTCCGCCTCGCGCCTCCCATGCGGCGGCCGCGGCGGGGTCGCGCTCCACACCGTCCCGTCCCGCGGCATAGATCTGGGCTAGCGCCCGCATCGCCATCAGATGTCCGCCCTGCGCCGCGCGCCGGTACCAGTCGACAGCGGTGGCCGGATCCTTCCTGACGCCGCCGATGCCATGCTCGTAGCGCTGCGCCAGCTGATATTCGGCTTCGAGGTCGCCGTCGTTCGCCAGTTTCTTCAGCCCCGGCAGCCGGTGATGCCAGCCCTCGTCGAGCTGGTAGCCGATGCTTTCGATCAGGCTCAGAATCTCGATCGCGGCCTCATAACCCTGCTGCGCCGCCTTCTCGAACCATGAGCGGGCAACCGCCCGATCCACCTCTGCATCGCTGCCGTAATGGTAGAGCCCGCCGAGCCGATACTGCGCCTCGGCATTGCCTTCCGTTGCTGCGCGGTGGAACCAGTGGCGGGCCTGCTCGATGTCCTTGCCGACTCCGATCCCTTCCTGATACATCCTGCCGACTTTCAATTGCGCCCCGACGCTGCCGCGATTCGCCGCCTTGAGACGCCAGTCGAACGCCAGTTTCGGATTCGCCCTGACTCCGAGCCCCTGCTCGTAAAGGTCGCCAAGCCTCTCCTCGGCATAGGCATTGCCCTGGATCGCGGCTTGTTCAAACCAGTACGCCGCCTTTGCCGGATTCCGCTCCAGCCCGCCGTCGCCAGTGAGGTAGGCGACCGCCAGCAAGACCTGTGAAGCGGCGGCGCCCCGTTGCGCAGCCGGAACGATCAGCGTCAGGTCGTCCGGGCCGAGGGCAAAGCCGGAGCCGGCGAAAAGCATCAAGATCAGCGCGAACACCAGCCAGACGGCTCCCCTGCCCGCTGCATGCCGCCGCTGTGCGTTGCCGGACATCACAGATCGATCGCAAAGGCGATCACCACGGCCACCACCGCGCTGAGCGACAGGCCTATCAGGAACAGATCCTCGGCCCAGGTTTCGATGCGCTCGGGCCGGCTGGCCATGCGGATGGCCATAAAGGAAAGCACGGCACTGACGAGAAAGATCACGCTGTTGAAGGCCAGCACCTTGTCGACGACGACGCCGAGCCTGCCGGCGTGCGACAAGCGCCCGATCGAGAGCACAGTCATGCAGACACCCACCATGGTGGCCGCCGTCGGCAGGATGTGGGAAGAGAGACTGTTGCGGACCGCTTGCTCAATCGCTTGGGGCGCCGCGCCCATATAGTGCGGCACAACAGCAGAGTCAGGCATTTTGGACATCGGGAAAACCTCTTGCAATGCGGCGACATCGCATCGCCGATGCAAGTACTCTAGGAGATCGGGACTTAATCCTGACTTAAGACGGGAAGCGAACGCTCACAAGAAGGCCGCCCAGCGGCGATTCGCCCAGCTCGATTTCCGCGCCATGCCGGTCGGCAATCGCCCTGACGATGGCGAGCCCCAGTCCGCTACCTGTCTCCTCCGCCTCGGCGCGCCGATAAAAGCGGTCGAACACGCGCCGCCGCTCGTCCTCGGGGATGCCGGGGCCGCTGTCGGCGACGGTAAGCAGGGGCTGGCTGCGATCAACGGTCACGGCGATATCGACGCGCCCGGGGCTGGGCGTATAGCGGATCGCGTTCTCGACCAGATTGGCGATCAAGGTTCGCAGAACGTCCGCATCACCGTTGACGGTAGCGCGCGCGATGCTGTCGCCAAGCCCGAGATCGATGCCGTGCGACTCCGCCAGTGGGGCGTAATCCGCGGCCACCATGCCGGCCAGGTTGACGAGGTCGACGGCGGCGAGCGACTGCGGCGCGCCGCCGCCCGGCTCGACGCGTGCCAGCGTCAGGAGTTGTTGCACGGTATGGCTGACGCGGACCAGGCCGCGCTTCAGGTCGGCGACGGCGGCGACACGATCGCCCTCCGTGTCTGCGCGCTCGATCAGTTTCGCGTGCAGTTGCAATGCGGTGAGGGGAGTGCGCAACTCATGCGCCGCATCGGCGATGAAGGCGCGCTGCGCCTCGAGCGCCGTGCTGAGCCGCTTCAGCAGATCGTTCAGCGCCTCGATCAGCGGCTTCGCCTCTACCGGCACACCGGACAGCGGCAAGGGTTCGAGTTGCGTCGCGCCGCGCGAGCTCACCTCGCGTGCGAGGCGGTCGAGCCCCGCCAGCCCGATGCCGACCGTCCACCAGATCAATGCCCCAAGCAGTGGCAGCAGCGCCAGGAAGGGCATGATGGTCCGCAGCGCCGCAGCAGCCGCGGCCTCTTTGCGCACCAGCGTCGGCTGCGCCACCTGCACCACTTGGTCACCGAGATGGATCGCGTAGACCCGCCAGCGGCCATCGTCGGTATCAACCGTGGAAAAGCCCGGCCCCACCTTTGCCGGCAGGCTCGCCTGCGGATGCGAGGCATAGGTACGGCTGCCATCCGGGGCGAAAACCTGAATGACGAAATCGAGCTGGTCATCCACCGCCGGCAGTTGCGTGCCGCTCTGCGGCGGATGGTCGCGCAGCGAAAGAGCTATCTGCTTCAGGTGGTAGTCGAAAACCTGGTCAAGTTCGGCGCGCGCGAGGCGATAGCTGCCGTAGGCGGCGGCCAGCACCGCAACCAGGATGGCGGCAAGCAATGCGGCGATAAGCCGGCGGCGTATCGACATGCTCAGGCCTGGCGTGGCACGAAATAGCCTACGCCGCGCAGGTTCCTGACCCAGTCCGGGCCGAGCTTGCGCCGCAGCGAGTGGATGTACACCTCCACCGCATTGCTCTCGACCTCTTCGTCCCAGCCGTAGATGCGCTCCTCCAGCTGGGCCCGCGAGAGCGGCACGCCGGGTTGTCCAATCAGGGCCGCCAGCAACGAGAACTCGCGCGCCGAGAGCGCCACCGGCGCATCGGCGAGGAAGACCTCGTGGCTCGCCAGATTGACGCGCAGATCACCGATCAGCACCTCGGACTCGGCGCGCCCCGACTGGCGGCGCACCAAGGCGCGAATCCGCGCGGACAATTCATCGAAATCGAAGGGCTTGACCAGATAGTCGTCGGCCCCGGCATCGAGGCCGCGCACCCGGTCGGCCACCGCGTCGCGTGCCGTCAGAACCAGCACCGGAATCCGGTTGCGTCGCCGGCGCAGATCCTCGAGAAAACGGATTCCGTCTTTCTGCGGCAAGCCGAGATCCAGCAGCACGAGGTCGTAGTCATGGTCGGCGACGGCCCGCTCGGCAGCAATGCCATCGCGCACCCAGTCGACCGCATAGCCGTCCTGGCGCAGGCCGCGCTGGACGCTTTCACCGATCATCTGGTCATCTTCGGCAAGCAGGAGGCGCATGGAAACAATGATGGGGGGGGCAAGACTTAAGCAATCCTCAAAAGCCCGCGGGCATCCCTCGAGCGGCACAATCTTACGCCGCCCGACCGTCGTCTGCCGGCGGCCGGCGACAGGAGTCGGCGCTGGCGACACGGCGGAAGAGACGGGCGTTTCACGGTGAATTCGCGTCAATTGCATTGCCGGCGCCATGAAAGCGGGTGGGTGATTTACGCGGTAAGCTTGCTCCTGCGGCCGCGCCCGAAGCGCCCCCATCCGGAAACGCCTGCGCCGCCGAAACCGTTTACCTCGCCCGACATCCGGGGAAGGAAGTCGCCATGCGAATCGAAGAAGAACTCAAGCTCGATTTCCAGGATGTTCTCATCCGGCCCAAGCGTTCGACGCTGACCTCGCGCTCGGAAGTCGACATTTCGCGCGAATTCGTTTTCCGCCATTCCGGACGCAGCTATCACGGCGTGCCCATCATCGCCGCCAACATGGATACGGTCGGCACGTTCGAGATGGCGCGGGCGCTGAGCGAATTCCAGCTGGCGACCGCGCTGCACAAGCACTACGAAGAGGCCGAGCTGTCCGATTTTTTCCGGACACCGCCGGCCGCGGCGACGGTGTTCTACTCCATGGGCATCACCCGTGAGGATTACGACAAATTCTGCCGCGTCAAACAGCAGGCCGGCGACGCGATTTCATGCGTCTGCGTCGATGTGGCCAACGGCTACACCAAGTCCTTCATCGATTTCCTGCAGCGTCTGCGCCAAGCCTGGCCGGACATCACCATCATGGCCGGCAACGTGGTGACCGGCGAAATGGCCGAGGAACTGATTCTCGACGGCGCCGACATCGTCAAGGTCGGCATCGGACCGGGTTCGGTGTGCACCACGCGCAAGATGACCGGCATCGGCTATCCGCAACTTTCGGCCATCATCGAATGCGCCGACGCCGCCCACGGCTTGGGCGGCCTGATCTGCGCCGACGGCGGCTGCACCTCGCCGGGGGATCTGGCCAAGGCCTTCGGCGGCGGCGCCGACTTCATCATGCTCGGCGGCATGCTGGCCGGCCACGATGAATGCATGGGCGAGGTCGCCGAACAGGACGGCGTGCGCAAGGTGCGCTTCTACGGCATGAGCTCACGCACGGCGATGGACAAGCATGCGGGAGGCGTCGCCAACTACCGCGCCTCCGAGGGCAAGGAAGTGCTGCTCGACTATCGAGGACCGGTCGAGGCCACGGTGCAGGAAATTCTCGGCGGCGTGCGTTCGGCCTGCACTTATGTCGGCGCCCACAAGCTGCGCGAACTGTCGAAGCGGACGACCTTCATTCGCGTCGCCCGGCAGCTCAACGAAGTCTTCGGCCAGTCATGATGCCAATCAACGCACCGGCCCGGATCGCCCGCGGCTGCCTGTTCCTGCTGGTCCTGCTGCTGGCCGCCTGCGGCGGCAGCAAGAAGGAAGACGTCCTGCCGGCGGGAAGCAAGGTGCTCGCGCTGGGCGACAGCCTGACCGCGCCGCATGGCGTCAAGCCCGGCGAAGACTGGCCGACGCTGCTGGGGCAGAAGACCGGCTGGGTCGTCATCAATGCCGGCATCAGCGGCGACACCAGCGCCGGGGCGCTGGGGCGCCTGCCGGCGCTGCTCGACGAACACCAGCCGCAATTGGTGCTGGTGAGCCTGGGCGGCAACGACATGCTGCGCAAAATGTCGCAGGCGCAGACCGTCGCCAACCTGGGCCGCATGCTGGACCTGGCCAGGAACAGCGGCGCAAAGACGGTGCTGCTGGCGACGCCGAAACCCAGCATCGCCGGCGCCGTGTTCAACAACCTGTCGCCCGCCGAGTTCTATGCCGAAGTAGCCAAGGACAAGAAAGTGCCGCTGATCGGGGACGCGATTGCCGACGTTCTTTCCGATACCAACCTCAAGGGCGACCAGCTGCACCCGAATGCCGCCGGCCACGCCCTGCTCGGCGAGAAGATCCACGAGGCGCTGAAGAAGATCGGCTTCGCCGGCTGAAGGCGGCCTTGTCCTTGCTGCGCGACGGGTTGCATTCGACGCGCCTTTCCAGTAGTTTCAGCCCCTGCCCCGCCCCCACCAGAATCGAGTTTCCCCATGAATGCCAACGAACATTTCATCGCCGCCGACGCCCATGTAGACGCCGCCGCCATCGCCCCGCTGCCCAACTCGCGCAAGGTTTATGTCACCGGCAGCCGTCCCGACATCCGCGTGCCGATGCGCGAAATTGCCCAGAGCCCGACCGGCGACATTCCCAACCCGCCGATCACCGTGTATGACTGCTCCGGCCCCTATACCGACCCCACGGCAAGCATAGACATCCGCAAGGGCCTGCCGCAGCTGCGCACCGCCTGGATCGCCGAACGCGGCGACACCGAAGAACTGCCCGGTCTGTCGTCCGAGTACGGCCGTCAGCGCGCGATCGACGCGGAGCTGGCCGGCCTGCGCTTCGACCTCGCGCGCAAGCCGCGCCGCGCGCTGGCAGGGAAGAACGTGTCGCAGATGCACTATGCCCGCCAGGGCATCATCACGCCGGAAATGGAATACGTCGCGATTCGCGAAAACCAGAAGCTCGACGGCCTCGAAGATCTGCTGCGCCAGCAGCATCCCGGCCAGAGCTTCGGCGCCTCGATTCCGCGCGTGATCACGCCGGAATTCGTCCGCGACGAAGTCGCCCGCGGCCGCGCCATCATCCCCAACAACATCAACCACCCAGAATCCGAGCCGATGATCATCGGCCGCAACTTCCTCACCAAGATCAACTGCAACATCGGCAATTCGCCGCTGGCCTCGACCATCCAGGATGAAGTCGACAAGATGACCTGGGCCATCCGCTGGGGCGGCGACACGGTGATGGACCTCTCCACCGGCAAAAACATCCACGAAACGCGCGAATGGATCGTGCGCAACTCGCCGGTCCCGATCGGCACCGTGCCGATCTACCAGGCGCTGGAAAAGGTCGATGGCAAGGCCGAAGATCTCACCTGGGAAATCTTCCGCGACACGCTGATCGAACAGGCCGAGCAGGGCGTCGACTACTTCACCATCCATGCCGGCGTGCTGCTGCGCTATGTGCCGATGACGGCCAAGCGCATGACCGGCATCGTCAGCCGCGGCGGCTCGATCCTCGCCAAGTGGTGTTTGTCGCACCACAAGGAGAACTTCCTCTACACGCACTTCGAGGACATCTGCGAAATCATGAAGGCTTACGACGTCGCCTTCAGCCTCGGCGACGGCCTGCGTCCGGGCTCGATCTACGACGCCAACGACGCGGCGCAGATGGGCGAGCTGGAAACGCTCGGCGAACTGACCAAGATCGCCTGGAAGCACGACGTGCAGGTGATGATCGAAGGCCCCGGCCATGTGCCGATGCACATGATCAAGTTCAACATGGACGAGCAGCTGCGCCTCTGCGGCGAAGCGCCCTTCTACACGCTGGGCCCACTAACCACCGACATCGCGCCGGGCTACGACCACATCACCAGCGCCATCGGCGCGGCCATGATCGGCTGGTACGGCACGGCCATGCTTTGTTACGTGACGCCGAAGGAACACCTCGGCCTGCCCGACAAGAACGACGTCAAGGACGGCATCATGGCCTACAAGATTGCGGCCCACGCCGCCGACCTGGCGAAAGGACACCCCGGCGCCCAGGTGCGCGACAACGCGCTGTCTAAGGCGCGCTTCGAGTTCCGCTGGGAAGACCAGTTCAACCTCGGCCTCGATCCCGACAAGGCGCGCGAATTCCACGACGAAACCCTGCCGCAGCACGGTGCCAAGCTGGCCCACTTCTGCTCCATGTGCGGGCCGCATTTCTGCTCGATGAAGATCACCCAGGACGTGCGCGAATACGCGGCCAAGCTGGGCGTCTCGGAACAGGAGGCGCTCAACAAGGGCATGGAGGTGAAGTCGGTGGAATTCGTCAAGGCCGGCAGCGAGATCTACAAGGCGTCGTAGAAGTCGGCGCTGGCGATACGGTAATAGATGAACTGCCGACCCAGCTGCGGTGCCTGCTGCATCGCGCCCTCGATCAGTACACTGGGCAAGCCCGCCGGCGAGCCCTGTGTACACCTGACGCCCGACTATCGCTGCACGCTGTTCGGCAGCTCGCGGCGTCCGTCCTGCTGCAGCGGCCTGCAGCCCTCGGCCGAGATGTGCGGCAGCGACCGCGACGCCGCGCTGGGCTGGCTGGCGCAACTGGAGGCGGATACCGCCGCATGCTAGACTCGGCCGCCTCTCCCGGCGCCAATTTATTCTTCTGACATGGACTTCCACCCGCTGCTGCAGGCGCTGATTCTCGGCCTGGTCGAGGGTTTCACCGAATTCCTGCCGGTCTCCTCCACCGGCCACCTGATCCTCGCCGGCGACCTGCTCAAGTTCAACGACGAGCGCGGCAAGCTGTTCGAAATCGTGATCCAGGCCGCGGCGATGCTGGCCATCTGCTGGGAATACCGCGCGCGCTTCGGCCGCGTGCTGGCCGGGCTCGGCGGCGACCCGGTGGCGCAACGCTTCGCGCTCAACATCGCGGTCGCTTTCCTGCCGCTGGCGGTGCTGGGCCTGCTGTTCGGCAAGGCGATCAAGGCCACGCTGTTCAACCCGGTGGCGGTGGCGACGGCCTTCATCGTCGGCGCCTTCATCATCCTCTGGGCAGAAAAGCGCCAGCACACAGTGCGCATCGAGAGCGTCGATGAGCTGACGCCGGCGGATGCGTTCAAGCTCGGCCTGGCCCAAGCCTGCGCGCTGATCCCAGGCACCTCGCGCTCGGGCGCCACCATCATCGGCGGCCTGCTGTTCGGCCTTTCGCGCAAGGCGGCGACCGAGTTCTCCTTCTTCCTCGCCGTGCCGACGCTGATGGCCGCCAGCGCCTACCAGCTCTACAAGGAACGCCACCTGCTGGCCTTCGACGACCTCGGCCTGTGGCTGGTCGGCTGCGCTGCCTCCTTCGTCTCGGCCTTTCTCTGCGTACGCTGGCTGCTGCGCTTCATCTCGACCCACGATTTCACCGTCTTCGCCTGGTACCGCATCGCCTTCGGCATCGTCGTGCTCGCCACTTGGCAGATGGGCATCGTCGATTGGAGCGCGCCTTGATTCTGTATTTGCACGGCTTCACCAGCGGCCCGCAGTCGCACAAGGCGCAGGCGCTGGGCGCGCGCATGCGCGAACGCGGCCTCGGCGACAGGTTTCTTTCGCCCCAGCTTCCGGCCTCTCCACGCGAGGCCATCGCCCTCGCGACCGGACTGATCGCCCGCCATGGCGTCACCACCGTCGTCGGCTCCTCGCTCGGCGGCTACTACGCGACCTATCTGGCCGAGACCTTCGATCTCAAGGCGGTGCTGGTCAATCCCGCCGTGGTCGCGCATCTCTCCTTGCAGAAATACATCGGCCCGCAGCGCTGGCTCTACACCGGCGAGGCCTTCGACTTCGGCCCCGAACAGATCGATGAACTGCGTGCCATCGAGGTACCGGTACTGAGCAAACCCGAGCGCTTCTGGCTGCTGGTGGAAGAAGGGGACGAAACGCTCGACTACCGCAACGCGGTCAGCCGCTATGCCGGAGCACGGCAAACCGTGCTGCCCGGCGGCGATCACAGCTTCACGCGCTGGGGCGACTACCTCGATCCGATCATCGAATTTGCCGGGCTGACGTAAGCATTGTGAGCGCAATGCATCCCGCCATCACGCGCGAAAATACCCGGCTCGGCGTCTTCGCCGGAATCATCGCTTACCTGATCTGGGGCCTGGTGCCGGTGTTCTTCAAGCAGATCGCCGAGGTGCCGGCGGTAGAGATCATCGCCCATCGCGTGGTCTGGGCCATGCTGCTGATGACCGCCCTGATCGGCCTCGGTCGCGGCTTCGCCGATGCCTGGCGTGTCGCGCGGATTCCCCGGCAACTGACGCGCATTGCACTGGCCTCCGCCTTGGTGATCATCAACTGGCTGACCTTCGTCTGGGGCGTGAACAACGGCCACATCCTCGAAACCAGCCTCGGCTACTTCATCCTGCCGCTGTTCAATGTCGCGCTGGGGGTGCTGGTGCTGAAGGAACGCCTGCGTCCGCTGCAATGGCTGGCCGTGCTGCTGGCTTCGACGGGGGTCACGATCGAAGCCGTGCGCGCCGGCGGCCTGCCTTGGATCGCGCTGGTGCTGGCCGGCACTTTCGGCATCTACGGCCTGCTGCGCAAACAGCTGCCGCTCGATGCGGCCAGCGGCCTGTTTCTCGAAACCGTATGCATGACGCCGCTGGCGCTGGCCTGGCTGGGCTGGCTGGCGGTCTCCGGACAAAGCCACTTCGGCGGCGGCCCTGGGCTCCTGACGGCGCGCGACCTGATGCTGATCGCAACCGGCGCCGTCACCGCCATTCCGCTGCTGCTGTTCGCCGTCGCGACGCGGCGCCTGCCGCTCAACATGATGGGCTTTCTGCAATACCTCGCCCCGTCGATCACTTTCCTGCTCGCCGTGTTCGTTTATCACGAACCGCTGAATCTGGTCCGCACGCTGGCCTTTGCCACGATCTGGACCGGACTCGCCGTCTATAGCTTCGATCTCTTCCGGTCCGCCGGCGCGAGGGCCGTTGCCGCGCCATGAGTTTCGATTCCGCCCATTTCAAGCGACTCGAACGCGCCGGCTACAACCGGATCGGGCCGCGCTACCTGGCCGCCGCCGGCTCCCGCAGCGAACTGGCCGCGGCGCTGCTGGCTGCCGCCCGACTGGCGCCGGGGCAGCGCGTGCTCGATCTAGCCAGCGGCCCCGGCCTGCTCGCGCGCGACGCGCGCGACGTGGTGGGCGCCCAGGGCCTGGCAGTCGCCAGCGACATCAGCGAGGGCCAGTTGGCCTGCTGCCCCGATCTGGTCCGCGTCGCCGCCGATGGCGAGGCCCTGCCCTTCGCCAACCGGAGTTTCGATCGCGCGCTGTGCGGGCTCGGCCTCATGTTCTTCCCCGACGAACAAGCCGCCTTGCGCGAAATCCGCCGCGTGCTGCGCCCGGACGGCCTGCTCGCGCTGTCGGTCTGGGGCTCTGCCTGCGAAGTGCCGCTGGTCGAGACGGCGCTGGCCTGCATGCGCCGCCTGCTGCTGCCGCCCAAGGTGGCGCGCCCGTCCATTTTCCGCTTCGGAGAGGCGGACGAGCTCGCTCGCCGTCTCGCCAACGCCGACTTTTGCGCTATCGATATCCAGCCATTTCACCTGCGCGCCAGCTTCGCCGATGCCGGCGCCTACTGGCAGGGCTTTCTCGATCTCGCGGGCGGCGCCGCGGAAAGCCTGTCGCGACTGCCCGCCGAGAAACTGCAGGCGCTCGCCGCGGCCGTCGGCGAAGAGCTCGCCCCGTATGCGGTGGCGGGCGGCTATGAACTGACGAGCACCGTCCTCGTCGCCACGGCCAGACCGGTATAATCCGCCCCCTCGTTTCCCGCTCACCGCCCCGCCCGGGGTGTTTCCCCTCCATGAATGTCCTGTTTGAAGAGGACGGCGCTTTCCGTGCCGGCACCGTGCTTGCCGACAACGTGGCTTCGTTGCAGATCGAGCTCGCCTCCGGCAAACGCTCCAAGGTCAAGGCGGCCAATGTCCTGCTGCGCTTTGTCGCCCGGGCGCCGGGGGAACTGCTGGACCGCGCCGAGGCCGAGGCGCAGGGCATCGACGTTGATTTCCTCTGGGAAGTCTGCGGCGAGGAAGAGTTCGGCTTCGAGGAACTCGCCGCCGAATACCACGGCAGCAAACCCGATTCGGTCCAAGCCGCCGCCGTGCTGCTGCGTCTGCATTCGGCGCCGATGTATTTTCACCGCAAGGGTCGCGGCCGCTTCCGCAAGGCGCCGCCCGAAATCCTGCAGGCCGCGCTGGCCGGCCTCGAAAAAAAGCGCCAGCAGGCCGCGGCGATCGAACGCATGGTCGAGGAACTCAAGGCCGGCCGCTTGCCCCCCGAGTTCACGCCGGTGCTGCCGCAGCTCATCTACAAGCCCGACCGCAACCGCAGCGAAACCAAGGCGCTCGAAGCTGCCTGCGGCGACACCGGGAAATCCGCCGCGCGCCTGCTGTTCGAAGCTGGCGCGCTGCCTTCGACGCATGACTATCATCTCGGCCGCTTCCTGTTCGAGTTCTTCCCCGAGAGCAAGGGTGGCACGGGTTTCCCGGACTTCGCCGCGCCGGTCGAGCCGGCCGAGTTGCCGCTGGCGGCCGTCGCCGCATTCAGCATCGACGACGCCCACACCACGGAAATCGACGACGCCTTTTCCGTCACGGCGAAAGCCGATGGCGGCTGGCACATCGGCATTCACATCGCGGCGCCGGGCCTCGGCTTCAGCCCCGACTCGGACCTCGGCCGCATCGCGCGCGAACGGCTGTCCACGGTCTATATGCCGGGGCGCAAGATCACCATGCTGCCGGAAGACATCGTCGAGCATTTCACGCTCGCCGCCGGGCACACCGTAGCCGCTGTCTCGCTGTATCTCGACGTCGCCGCGGACTACCGCCTGCTCGGCCACGAGACGCGCACGGAACGCGTGCCGATCGTCGCCAACCTGCGCCACCACGACATCGAGCCGGTATTCAACGAAGCCACGCTGGCCAGCGGCCTGGCGGATTTTCCCTACCGCGACGAGTTGAAGCTGCTCTGGGAATTCGCCCAGGTACTCGAAGCCGGACGCGGCAAGCCTTCCGACACCGGCACGCGCAAGGATTACAACTTCATCGTCGATTGGAACGCCGACAGCGGCATCGCGGCGGAACCGGGCAAGGGCTTCGTCAGCATCGATGAGCGCGAACGCGGCAGCCCGCTCGATACCCTGGTCGCCGAGCTGATGATCGTCGCCAACGCCACCTGGGGCGCGATGCTGCGCGATGCCGGCATCCCCGCGCTATACCGGGTGCAGACGGCGGGCAAGGTGCGCATGAGCACCGTCGCCGCACCGCACGAAGGGCTCGGCGTCGAATGCTATGCGTGGTCGTCTTCGCCGCTGCGGCGCTATTGCGACCTGCTCAACCAATGGCAACTGATCGCCTTGCTGCGCGAAGAGGCGCCTCCATTCCCGCCGAAATCGGCCGACCTGCTGGCGGCGATGCGCGACTTCGAACTGACCTACGCCGCCTACGCCGAGTTCCAGCGTGGCATGGAGCGCTACTGGTGCTTGCGCTGGCTGCTGCAACAGGGCCGACAGGTGGCGCTGGCACACGTACTGCGCGAATCCCTGGCGAGGCTCGACGCCATTCCCCTGGTGCTGCGCGTTCCATCCTTGCCCGAGCTGCCACGCGGCGCACGCGTGCAGCTCAGCATCGACGGCATCGACCTGCTGGAAGCCGAGTTGCGGCCCCGCTACCTCGAACTGGCCCCCGAATTGGCA
>JBAZOF010000019.1:0-21179 GCA_041648855.1 Sulfuritalea sp.
GGCGCGGCTACTTGTAACCCGCCGCGCCAACATCGGGAGTCGGCGCTGGCGACGCGACGGCAGGCGCCATCTGCTGCACCGGGACTGCCGGCGCCGCGTCCTTGTGCTTTTCGTGAGGGTGCCAGCCCAGCACCACCAGCAAGGCAAAGAAACCGACCACATAGCCGACCGCAATGAACCAGCCGTGGCGCAGCCACTGGCCGACCGACTTGGCCTCGGGGAACAGGTTGGCCACGGCAACGCCGGCCGAGGAACCGAACCACAGCATCGAGCCGCCGAAGCCGACCGCGTAGGCCAGGAAGCCCCAGTCGTAGCCACCCTGCTTCAACGCCAGCGCGGTCAGCGGAATGTTGTCGAACACGGCGGAGATGAAACCCAGCGCCAGCGCCGTGGGCCAGGAGGCCGGCGGCAGTTCTTCCACAGGCATCATCGAGGCGCAGGTGACCAGAGACAGCAGGAATACCGAGCCCTTGAATGCGCCCGGAATCAGGCTCCACTCCGGCTTCCGCAGAGGCACAGCGACCAACAACGCGACCCAGACGGCGACACCGAGGAAGGGGAAATGCTCGGCCAGCGTGGCAAATTTCAGATTCACCGTGACGTTGGCGACGATGGCGCCCACCAGAATGAAAATTACGATCCCGACGCGCGCCCAGTCGATGTGGTGCGCCGCCTTGAACTCGCGACTGATGGCCATGTGCTTGTGCTGCAAGAGCGCAGCGGGAATGCCGAACACCACCAGCGCCACGCCCGAAGCGATATAGGCTTCGACCACGTCGAGCGGGCTGACGCCATCCAGCCACATCATGGTCGTCGTGGTGTCGCCGACCACCGAGCCGGCGCCGCCCCCGTTCGAAGCGGCGACGATGGCGGCGAGGTAGCCGATATGCACCTTGCGTTTGAATACGCTGGCCGCCACCGTGGCGCCGATCAACGCGGCCGCGATGTTGTCGAGGAAGCCGGAAAGCACGAAGATGATCACCAGCAGCATGAACGGTCCCATCCAGCCTTCGGGCAGCAGCTTGGGCAACACCTCGGGCACGCCGCTGTCCTCGAAGTGGCGCGCCAATAGCGCGAAGCCGACCAGCAGGCCGAGCAGATTCACCAGCAGCACCCATTCGTGCGCCATGTGCGCGCCGAAGCCGGCGATGCCGACACCGGTCTTGAAACCGGTAAACAGGATCTTGTAGGTCGTGATGGTGACCAGTCCGGTCAGCGCCACCTGCAGCACGTAGTGATGGAACAAGGCGACGCCGAGCAGCGTCGCCGCGAACAGGATGAAATCGACGGGAATGCCGAACAGTGCCGGCGAGGTCACCACCGCGTCAGCGGCCTGGGCCAGCGGCGCGGCAAGCAGCAGGCCGACCAGCACCAGCGGACGCCCCCCATGGGCCAGAGACGCGATCATTCTATGCAAGGCAATCATCAAGCACTCCAGTCGTTTCTTGTCGGCGGATTGTAGCAGTCCGCCAGCTGAGGACAGCCACTCCGGAGCCGATTGCAACACTTCTCGCCGACCACGCGAAGACAATGTCTTTCGTGGAATGCGCTAAACTCGGGCATCCCAGAAAATGAAAGTTCGGCCATGAAGATACTGCTCCCGGTGGACGGCTCCGAGCATTCCGATCGCGTCACCCGGCATGTCATTCAGGTGGCACAAAGCTGCGCTGCTTACGAGATTCTGCTGCTCAACGTTCAGCCGCCGATCGATGCGCCGGAAGTTCTCGGGCACATGCCTGCGAGCGAAATCGAAGCGATGCAGGAAACCCGTGGCGGCGATGCCATGGCCTCGGCGCGGGCGCTGCTCGATGCGGCGGGTGTCGGCTACGAGCCGGAGGTGGCGCTCGGTCCCGTTGCGGAAAATATCACCCGCATTGCGAGCGAGCGCAACTGCGATGCGATCGTGATGGGTTCGCGCGGCGCCGGCGCGCTGCGCAACGCCCTGATGGGATCGGTGACGACCGACGTCATTCGCCTGGCGGAAATTCCCGTTACTGTCGTCAAGTAGCGCCGGCTCCACACCGAGACTGTCGCCAGACCAAACTACTGCTTATCCCGTGGCCAGCGATACCAATTCAGCGATGCGTCCGGCGGCGATCTTGCGCCGGGTTGTCGCTCTACTGCTCTGCATGGGCGCATGGCTGGCCGCGGCGCAGGAATTGCCGCAGCTTTCAGCCGGTCAGTCGCTCTACCTGCCGATCTATTCTCACCTCTATCATGGCGACGTACACCCGCGGACCGGCAAGCCTTCGGAAACGCTCGTATCGACCCATATCAGCATTCGCAACACCGACCCCAGCACCGGCATGAAGGTCGTCAGCGCACGCTACTACAACACCGACGGCAAACTGCTGCGCGAGTTCCTGCAGAAGCCGCAGGCGATCCCGCCACTCGGCACCTACGAACTCTATGTGCCGCGCTCGGATTCATCGGGCGGTTCCGGGGCCAACTTCATCATCGACTGGCGCGCCGACAAGCCGATCAATCCGCCGCTGGTGGAAGCCCTGCACGCGGACATCCGTGAAGCACGCACCCTGCTCTTCGTCACCACGGCGCGCCCCATCCAGACCCGCTGAAAGAAATCGTCGCGCAGCAGATTTCTGATCAGTTGTCGTCCATCAGGAACAGCGCCGACTCGATCTCGAAGCGGCCGTGCGGCGAGGCCATTGCGATCAGGGTGTGGCCCGGCTCGACGATGAAGTCGGCGGCGGGATTGAAGGTCCAGTCGCCGCGCGTGCGCACCGCGAGAAGTATGTAGGTCGTACCCTTGAGCCCCAGTTCGCCCAGGGCCTTGGGCACGAAGCTCCGCGGCACGACCACTTCCTCGACGCGCAGCTTGTGCTCGGTACGCAGCATCTCGTCGAGAAAGGACACCACGTGCGGCCGGATCATCGCCGAGGCGATGCGCATGCCGCCGGTAAAGTTGGGCGAGACGATCGCGTCGGCGCCCGCCTTCTTCAGCTTCTCGACGTTGCGCATTTCGTTGCAACGCGCGACGACGCGCACGCCGGGCGCCAGTTGCTTCGCGGTGAGCGCGATCATCAGATTGCGGCTGTCGTCGCCGGTGACGGCGAAGACGCCGTGGGCATCGGCGATGTTCGCCTCGACCAGTACGTCGTCGTCGACCGCGTCGCCGTGGATATAAAGCAGGCCGGGCCTCTTTTCGGCCTGCGCCTCGAGCTGATCCAGCTTCTCGTCGATGGCGATGTAGTGGCGGGTCGTGGCATCGAGCTCCTGGGCGACATTGCGGCCGACCCGGCCGAAGCCGCATACGATGTAGTGCCCGTGCAGCTTTTTCATGATCTTGTCCATCCGCCGTCTCCGCATCGACTTGTCGAAATCGCTGGCCAGAACGATGGCCGTCACGCTTGAAAAGAAATAGGTCATCACGGCGATGCCGGAAAAGGAGATCGCCATGGTGAAGACTTGCGCGTCCGGCCGCCGCCAGATTTCCACGCCCGCGCCGTAGCCGATCGTGGCGACCATCAGGAAAGTCATGTACAAGGCGTCGAGCCAGCCGGTATCGGCGCCGCCGAGATGCTTGTAGCCTACCGTGCCGACGCCCATGATCGAGGCGAAGGCAATCAGCGCGATGCCGATCGACAAACGCGCGCGGCGAAAAACCTCGTCGGTGTTGCCGTCGGAAATCATGGCTCGATGAACAAGGCGCCGTCGTACCAGCGCCGACTTTTCGGATCCGTGGATTTTACGCGCTGTTCCCCGCCATTACGCCGGTATCATTGACCCTCATGTACCAGCATCTGTTCGTGATCCTGTTGCTGCTTTCCGCCGCCGTCGGTGCGGTGGCCGTAGTTCGCAACTTCAGGCTGCCCTCCATGCTCGCCTATCTGGCGATCGGCATCGTATTGGGTCCCCATGGCTTCGCCCTGCTGGCCGAAAGTGCCGAAGTGGAGAACTTCGCCGAATTCGGCATCGTCTTCCTGATGTTTTCGATCGGCCTCGAGTTCAGCCTGAAACGCCTGCAGACAATGCGCACGCTGGTATTCGGCTTCGGCTCGGCGCAGATGGCGCTGACCGCGCTGGGTACCGGGCTGGTGACGGTGCTGGCCTACGGTCAGGGCTGGCGCAGCGGCATCGCCGTCGGTCTGGCGGTGGCGATGTCTTCGACCGCCATCGTCGCCAAGATGCTTTCCGATCGCTTCGAACTCCATTCGCGTTCCGGGCGGCAGACCATGGGCGTGCTGCTGTTCCAGGACCTGGCCGTGGCGCCCTGCCTGATCCTGCTGCCGGCGCTGGCCGCCTCCGGCGAGGATCTGTGGCGCTCACTGGCCGTGGCCGCGGTGCAGGCAGCCGTCGTGCTGGCGCTGCTGATCTGGCTGGGGCAAAAACTGATGGGACGCATTTTTGATGCCGCGGCAAAAATACGCTCGAACGAACTGCTGGTGCTGACCACGCTGTGGGTCGTCGTCGGCCTGTCCTTCCTGACCGCACAGGCCGGACTGTCGCTGGCGCTGGGCGCCTTTGTCGGCGGCATGCTGATCTCGGAAACGGTGTACCGCCATCACGTCGAAGCCGACATCCGGCCGTTTCGCGACATCCTGCTCGGGCTCTTCTTCGTCACCGTCGGCATGATGCTGGACATCCAGTACGTCCTCGCCAATGCCCACAAGCTCGCGCTGGCCGTGATTCTGCTGATCGGCGGCAAGGCCGTCGTTATGCTGCTCATCACGCGGGTGGCAAGAACGCCGCTGGTCGCCAGCCTGCGCACCTCGGCCCAGCTGGCGCAGGGCGGCGAGTTCGGCCTGGTGCTGATCGGGCTCGCCCACCAACTACAGCTGATCAGTACCAGCGCGTTCCAGATCACGCTGTCGGCCATGCTGGTGTCGATGTTCATCGCGCCCTTCCTGATCGCCCGCGCCGCCAGCCTGTCCGGCGACATGGGGCGCGGCGACTGGGCGCACAAGGCCGCCGTGATCCACAACATCGCCGTGCATAGCCTCGAACTGGGCGAGCACGTGATTATCTGCGGCTATGGCCGCACCGGCGGGCGCATCGCGGAATTCCTCGCCATCGAAAACATCCCCTTCATCGCTCTCGACGTCGACCCGCAGCGCATCGCCGAGGCCCACGCACAGGGCATCAACGTTGTCTTCGGCAACGCCGACCGGCCGGAAGTCCTGCAGGCGGCGGGCGTCGCCCGGGCGCGCTCGGTGGTCGTCACCTACCCCGAAGCGCATTCGGCGGAACGCGTGGTGCGCATCGTGCGCGCTACGCGGCCGGAAATTCCCATCGTGGTGCGCACCATCGACGACAAGGATGTCGCTCGTCTCAAGGCCGCCGGCGCTACCGAAGTGATTCCCGAGGTGCTCGAAAGCGGCCTGCTGATCGCCGCCGAAACGCTGGTGCAGGCCGGCATTCCGATGAAAAAGGCCATCCTCCATGTCCGCGCCGCGCGGGCCGAGCGCTACGCCTCGCTGCGCGACTACTACGAGGCGCCGCCGAAGAAGTAGATGTCTTAAGCGCCGTTTAAGCGGCGCCCTTCATGATTCGCTTCACCCAACAATCATGGAGACTCCCATGCGACACCTTCTCGTCATCGCAGCAGCCATCTTCACGGTGAGCGCCCACGCCGAAACCCCGCGCGACTTTCTCACCCGCTTCGAAAAGGAAGCGGGAGCAGCCGCTTCCGCCGAGCGCGGCGCACGCTTCTTCACCACCAAACAGGGCGGCGAGTGGAGTTGTGCCTCCTGCCACACCGACAAGCCGACGCAGGCAGGCCGTCATGCCAAGACCGACAAGGCCATCACGCCGCTGGCGCCGGCTGCCAACGCCGAACGCTTCACCGATGCCGCCAAGGTGGACAAATGGTTCCGCCGCAACTGCAACGACACCCTCAATCGGGTCTGTAGCGCCCAGGAAAAGGCCGACGTGATGGCCTGGCTGCTGGCCCTCAAGTAATCCGGAGCCTCCCATGAAGACAATCATCGCCGCACCCCTGCTCGCCCTGCTGGCGACTCTCGCCCTGCCCGCTCATGCCGACCGCTACAGCGTGCCGAAGAATGCCGCCTTCGAAGAAGAGTGCGCCTCCTGCCACATGGCCTATCCGCCGCAAATGCTGCACGCCGATTCCTGGCGCGCGATGATGGGCGACCTGTCGCGCCACTTCGGCTCCGACGCCAGCATCGACGAAAAACGGCGTGCCGCCATCGCCGACTTTCTGGTCGCCAATTCCGGCGGGCGCAAGACGGGAGACACTCGTGATGCCAGGGGCCAGCCCCTGCTGCGCATTACCGAAACCGCGCGCTTCGAGAAAAAGCACCGCGAGATATCCGCCGCAACATGGAGGCGCGCCTCGATCAAGAGCCCGGCCAACTGCGGCGCCTGCCACACGCAAGCCGCCGCCGGCGACTACAGCGAACGCTCGATCAAAATTCCCAAGTGAGGCCCCTCATGCATACCGAACTCAAGCCTGTCCGCGTCTGGGACCTGCCGACGCGACTCTTCCACTGGTCACTGGTGGCGAGTTTCGCCACGGCCTTCATCACCGCGGAATCGGAGAAGCTGCGCGATATCCACGTCGTGGCCGGATACACCCTCGCCGGGCTGATCGTCTTCCGCCTGCTGTGGGGTTTCGTCGGCGGCGGCTATTCGCGCTTTGCCGAATTCCTGCCGACACCGCGCAAGCTGATCGACTACCTCAAGTCCCTGATGAACGGCAATCCGCAGCATTATGTCGGTCACAACCCGGCGGGCGCGGTGGCCATCTTTCTGCTGCTCGGCTTCGGTCTCGTCGCCGCCGCCAGCGGCTGGGCTACTTATGAAGACATGGGCGGACACTTCATGGAAGAACTGCACGAAGTCGCCGCCAATGGCATGATGGCAATTGTTGTCATTCACATTGCGGGCGTCATCGTCAGCAGCTGGCTGCACCAGGAGAACCTGGTCCTGGCGATGATTACCGGCTGGAAGAAGATGCGCAATACAGTCAATGAGAATCCTGCTGGTTGAAGATGACGCCCTGCTCGGCGACGCGCTCCAGGTCGGCCTGCGTCAGGCCGACCACGTCGTCGACTGGGCCAGGGACGGCATCAGTGCCGAGACGGCGCTGGCGACGGAGGACTACGCGGCCGTAGTCCTCGATCTGGGCCTGCCGCGGATGGACGGCCTCGATGTACTGCGTCACCTGCGAGCCAGGAAGAAAGCCCTGCCGGTCCTGATCCTCACCGCGCGCGATACCGTTGATGACCGCATCCGCGGCCTGGACGCCGGCGCCGATGATTATCTGGTCAAGCCCTTCGATCTCGGCGAACTGACCGCCCGGCTGCGAGCCCTGCTGCGGCGCGCCGGCGGCCAGCCCTCCCCCTTGCTTGCCGCTGCCGGCGTAACGCTCGACCCGGCAACGCGGCGGGTGGAATGCGCGGGCCGCTGCGTCGAACTCTCGGCCAAGGAGTACGCCCTGCTGCACGCCCTGATGCAACAGCCGGGGCGCGCCCTGTCTCGCGCCCAGCTCGAGCAGCATCTTTACGCCTGGGGCGACGAAATCGGCAGCAACACGGTCGAGGTCTATATCCATCATCTACGGCGAAAGCTCGGAGCCGACGTTATCCGCACCCTGCGCGGCATCGGCTACGTTGTTGCCAAGACGGGAACTCCGCCATGAAACGTCCGCTGTCCCTGCGCACCCGGCTGGTCGGCCTGACCCTGCTGGCGGTGGCCCTGGTCTGGCTGCTCACCGCATTCGTCACATGGCGCGAGGCCCGTCACGAACTGGAAGAACTGCTGGCCCATCCGCCCAGCACCTCCGCCGCCCACATGGCCAAGGAACGCAATGAGGTGGCCGCTGAAATTGCCGGACAACTGCTGAAGCCGATGCTGTTCGCCCTGCCCGCGCTGGCCCTGCTGCTGGTGATTGCCATCGGCTTTGCGCTGGCGCCGTTGCGCCAGCTCGCGCGCGATGTCGCGGCACGCGCGCCCGACCGGCTCGACCCGCTGCCGATCGAAACGCTCCCCACGGAAGTCGCGCCATTGGTAGTCCGGCTCAACGAGCTGTTTGCCGACATCATGCGGGCACTGGAAAACGAGCGCCGCTTTACCGCCGACGCGGCCCATGAATTGCGCACGCCGCTGGCCGCGCTCAAGACACAGGCGCAAGTGGCGCTCGCATCCGTGGACGCCGCGGAGCGGCAGCACGCGCTGGACCAGATCCTCGTCGGCTGCGACCGCGCCACGCATCTGGTGGCACAGTTGCTGACACTGGCGCGGCTGGATGCACAAAGCGCAGACCAGATGCAGGACGTGGCGCTGCGGCCGCTTGCCGAAGAGGTTCTGGCCATGAGCGCCGGAGAGGCCATCGAGCGCCACTGCGACCTCGTCCTGGGCGACGGCGACGCTCATGTCCGCGGCGATGCGACCTTGCTCCAGGTGCTGCTGCGCAATCTGGTCGACAACGCGATTCGCCACAGCGGCGGCAGTCAGGTCGAGGTTTCCATCGCGCAGCATGGCGACCGCGTCGTGCTCAGCGTCGGCGACAACGGGTGCGGCATCGCAGCAGGCGAGCACGAGCACGTATTGCAGCGCTTTTACCGCGGCACAAGAGTCGGCGCTGGCGACACGGCGACACCGGATTCGTCCGGCAGCGGACTGGGCCTTTCCATCGTCAAGCGGATCGTTGAACTGCATGGCGGGACGCTGGACATCGGCCCCGCGGCGGTGGGAAAGGGCGTAGCGCTGCTCGTCCATCTGCCGCGCGCTGCGGCATAGCGGGCAGACGCACCACCCGCGACGGCCGGAGAAATCTGCAGGCCGGCACCAGCATTCCGATTTGCGTCAAATGAATACAAAGGCTAGGCTTGACCTATCACTAAAGTAAGGTGCGAGTAAGCTTCGCCGGAGTAGCATCGGTACCTTTCGGAAGAACAGTGGAAGCCAGCCAGCGCGTGCCCGTTGCAGAACGGGGCCTTCTCGACAAGATCATTCAGGGTTCCCCGGTGCCGACCTTCGTCATCGACCGGGAACACCGGGTGACGCACTGGAATCGTGCCTGCGAGGTCGTGCTCCACTATCCGGCGGCAAAGATGATCGGCAGCCGGGATCAATGGCGGCCTTTCTATCCCCACTCGCGCCCGGTCATGGCCGACCTCGTGGTGTCGCGGGACATCGACGCCGTTGCGACCTTCTACGATGGCAAGTATCGCCGCTCCCCGCTGATTCCCGGGTCCTACGAGGCCGAGGATTTCTTTCCGAACATCGGCCCCGGCGGCACTTGGCTGTATTTCACGGCGGCGCCCTTGCTCGACTCCAACGGCGAATTGATCGGCGCCATCGAGACGCTGCAGGACATTACCCTCCGCAAACGCGCCGATGAGGCATTGCTGCAGGAACACGAGAAACAGCGCGCCATCATCGAGCACTTTCCCTGCGGCATCACGCTGATCGACGAGGAGCTGCGCGTCACCCGCTACAACGAAGAATTCCGGCGCCTGGTCGGGCTGCCAAGCGAGATTTTTGCCGCCGGCGCACCGGATCTCCAGTCCATCCTGCGCGTGGCTGCCGATCGCGGCGAATACGGGGCAGCAGACCCCGACGCGGCATTTGCCGCCGCCATGGAGCGCGTCAATCAACGCCAGCCATACAGCATCGAGCGCCGGCGCGCCGACGGCACGGTGCTTGAAATCCAGCGTTCACCGCTGCCCGACGGCGGCTTCGTCACTTCCTACACCGACATCACCGAGCGCAAACGCATCGAGGCGCGCATGGCTTCGCTGCTCGAAGAGCAAAGGCTGATCTTCGACAACGCGCATGTCGGCATCGCCCTGATCAGAAATCGCGTCATCCTCAACTGCAACCGGCGAGTGGCCGAGATCTTCGGCTTCGACGGGCCGGAGCAATTGATCGGCCAAAGCACCGAGGTCATTTTTCCTTCCCGCGAGGACTGGCTCGCAGAAGGCGAGGCGGCCTATCGCGACCTGGTCGAACAGGGCTATTGCGACCGCGAAATGCGTCACCGGCGACGCGATGGACAGATCATCTGGTGCGAAACCTCGGGCCGTTCGCTCGACCCCGCGGCGCCGCAGGATGGATCGATCTGGGTCTATGCCGACATCAGCGAGCGCAAGCGCCATCAGGCCGAGTTGCAGCTGGCCGACACGGTATTCGCCAACACCCTCGAAGCCTTGCTGATCACCGACCGGAACGGGGTCATCATCAGGGTCAACCAGGCCTTCACCGACATCACCGGCTACGCCGAGCAGGAGGTCATCGGCCACACCCCGCGCATCATGAAATCGGGGCGCCACGACGAGGTTTTCTACGAGGAGATGTGGCGCACGGTACTGTTAGCCGGTGCCTGGGAAGGCGAGGTCTGGGACCGGCGCAAGAACGGCGAGATCTATCCGAAATGGCTATCCATCACGGCGACGCAGGACGCGCAGGGCGACGTGAAGAATTTCGTCGGCTGCTTTTCCGATATCTCGCTGCGCAAGGCGACGGAGGAGCAAATCCAGCATCTGGCGCACCATGACCCGCTCACCGGCCTGCCCAACCGCCTGCTGCTGCGCGATCGTTTCAGCCAGATGAGCGAGCGGCAGAAGCGTTCCGGAAAGCGCATGGCCTTCATGTTCCTCGATCTCGATCACTTCAAGCGCATCAACGATTCGCTCGGCCACCCGGTAGGCGACGCCATGCTGGTCGCCGTAGTTGGCCGCCTCAGGTTGTGCCTGAGGGATTCGGACACGTTGAGCCGCCAGGGCGGCGACGAATTCATTCTCCTGCTGGACGACGTCGACGGGCCCGAGGCCGTGGCGCGCATTGCCAACAAGGTGCAGGACAGCCTGTCGCAACCCTTCGACATCGGCCAGCAAAGCCTGACCACCTCGGCATCGCTCGGCATCGCCCTCTCGCCCGATGACGGCCGCGACTTCGACACGCTGATGCAGAAGGCCGATACCGCGATGTATCACGCCAAGGAATCCGGGCGCCAGACCTTCAGCTTCTTCTCGGCCGAGATGAACCAGCGGGCCAATCACCGGCTCGACCTGACCAACCGGCTGCGCCGGGCCGTCGCCCGGCAGGAACTCAGCCTGGTGTTCCAGCCCCAGGTCTATGCGGATTCGAGGGATATCTTTGGCGCCGAAGCGCTGCTGCGCTGGAACCCCGCAGACGGCAGCAGCATCTCGCCGATGGAGTTCATCCCGGTCGCCGAGGAATCGGGGCTGATACTGCCCATCGGCGAGTGGGTGCTGGCAGAAGCCTGCCGTCAGGCCCGGCTCTGGCGGGACGCCGGCAATGACTGGAAGATCGCTGTGAATGTGTCGGGCAAGCAGATCTTCCGCACCGACCTGGTCGACCTGGTGCGGCGCCATGCGCGTGATGCCGGCATCTCGCCGCAGCAGATCGAAATCGAACTCACCGAATCGACGCTGATGGAAAACAGCGACACGCTGCGCGAAGTCATCTCGGATCTCAAGACCATCGGCACCAGCGTCGCCATCGACGATTTCGGTACCGGCTATTCGAGCCTGTCCTACCTGAAACGCTTCCGTGTCGACAAGCTGAAGATAGACCGCTCCTTCATCGCCGACATGCATCAGGACGAGGAAGGCGATGCACTGGCCCGGGCCATCATCAGCATTGCGCGCTCGCTGCGGCTGCGGGCAATTGCCGAAGGCGTGGAGACCGTGGAGCAGCTGACTCGTGTGCAGCGCTATGGATGCAACGAGATTCAGGGCTACTTCTTCAGCCGGCCCCTGTCCGCCGCAACATTCGAGCAATTCGCTGCGGGGCGCCGCACCCACTGACAGCGTCCTCGCGCGACGCGGCCTTGCCGGCCCGGGACTTTACGGCCCGAGACTTCGCGGCATAATCGGGCCATGGTCACACCACCTTCCCAACCGCCAGCGGCTGACACTACGCCTTGGCACGCCCTGTCCGCAGCAGATGCGCTGGCCCGCCACAGGGCGGACCTGAATCGCGGTCTTGCGGAAGAGGAGGCCGCGGCGAGATTGTTGCGCCATGGCCCCAACCGCCTGCGCGAGCAGCCGGGACGCAGTGCGCTCGAGCGCTTCCTGAGCCAGTTGAAAGAACCGCTGGTGCTGGTGCTGCTCGCCTCGGGGATTGCCACCTCCGCCCTGGGCGAATGGGTCGACAGCTCGGTCATCTTCGGTGTGGTGATGGTCAACGCCGTCATCGGCTACCTGCAGGAAGGCAAGGCCGAGGCGGCGCTGGCGGCACTGGCGCGAGCCCTGGCGACCGAGGTCACGGTATTGCGCGGAGGCCGCCGGCAGCGCATCGATGCGGTACAGCTGGTGCCGGGCGACGTGGTCTGGTTGAGCGCCGGCGACAAGGTGCCGGCCGATCTGCGCATCGTCTCCGCGCGGCAGTTGCGCACGGTCGAGGCCGCGCTGACCGGCGAGGCCGCACCCATCGACAAGCATCACGACGAACTGCCGGACGACACCCGGCTCGCCGATCGCCGCAACATGGCCTATGCCGGCACCACCGTGGTCGCCGGCCAGGGCCACGGCCTCGTCATCGCCACGGCGGACGCCACCGAAACCGGCCGCATCTCGGGCCTGATCGCCAGCGCGCCCGAGATCGCCACGCCCCTGACGAAAAAGATGGCCGCGTTTGCCGGCCTGCTGCTCTGGGTGATTCTCGGACTGGCCGCACTCACCTTCGTTATCGGCGTCTGGCGCGGCGAATCGATGGCGGCGATGCTGGTGGCGGCGGTGGCACTCGCCGTCGGCGCCATTCCCGAGGGCCTGCCGGCGGCCATGAGCATCACGCTGGCGATCGGCGTCAGCCGCATGGCCAAGCGCCGCGCCATCATCCGCCATCTGCCGGCGGTCGAGGCTTTGGGCAGCACCACGGTGATCTGCACCGACAAGACCGGCACGCTGACCGAAAACGCCATGACCGTCACCGAACTGTGGGCCGGCGGCGAACTCTTCAGCGTCAGCGGCCAGGGCTACAAGCCGGAAGGTGAACTGCGACGCGACGACAAGAGCGCCGTATCGCCAGCGCCGACTCCTCTGCATGAAACCCTGCTGGCCGGCGCCCTGTGCAACGACGCCGCGCTCTACCACGAGAACCGGCAATGGAAGATAACCGGCGACCCGACCGAAGCTGCGCTGCTGGTCGTGGCGCGCAAGAGCGGGCTGGATGAGGCCACCCTGCGCAACGTGTTTCCGCGCAAGGATGAACTGCCCTTCGATTCGGTGCGCCAGACCATGGCGACGCTGCACGGCGTCGACGGCCAGTCGGTGGTGTACGTCAAGGGCGCCATAGAAAAGCTTTTGCCCGCCTGCCGCAACATGCTGACCGCCGATGGCGGCGAGGTTCCACTCCAGCCCTCGACATTGGAAGCCGCCGCCGCGCAGATGGCGAGTCGCGGCCTGCGCGTGCTGGCGCTGGCGCGACGGCATCCGGCCGCGGCTGAAACGCTGGATGAAACCATGATCGCCAGCGACCTGGTGTTTCTGGGGCTGGCCGGCATGATCGATCCGCCGCGCGCGCGCGCCATCAGCGCGGTGCGCACCTGTCATGCCGCCGGCATCCGGGTGAAGATGATCACCGGCGACCATGCCGAAACGGCGCGGGCGATTGCCGCGCAGGTCGGCATCGTCAAGGATGGCGCCGCGGCCCGGGTACTGACCGGCCGCGATCTGGCCCTCCTCGACGACGAGGCGCTGAAGGCCGCCGCCGGCAGCGTCGATGTCTTCGCCCGTGTCGAACCGGAACAGAAACTGCGCCTGGTGCGCGCGCTGCAGGCGCAAGGCGAGGTGGTGGCCATGACCGGCGACGGCGTCAATGACGCGCCGGCGCTCAAGCAGGCCGATATCGGCATCGCCATGGGCATGGGCGGCACCGACGTGGCCAAGGAAGCGGCGGCGATGGTGCTCACCGACGACAACTTCGCCACCATCGAAGCGGCGGTGGAAGAAGGCCGCGGCATCTACGACAACCTGGTGAAGTTCATCACCTGGACCCTGCCGACCAACTTCGGCGAAGGTCTGGTGATCCTCGCCGCGGTCGTCGCCGGCGTCACCTTGCCGATCACCCCGCTGCAAATTCTCTGGATCAACATGACCACCGCGGTGCTGCTCGGCTTGCCGCTGGCCTTCGAGCCGGCCGAGCGCGGCATCATGCACCGCCCGCCGCGGCCGCCGCGCGCACCGGTGCTGGACGCGGTGCTGATCGGGCGCATCGTGCTGGTCGGCACCCTGATGCTGGCCGGCTCTTTCGGCATGTTCATGCTGGCCCTCGATCGCGGTCAGGCCATGGCCGAGGCGCGCACCATCGCGATGAACGTATTCGTCGCGATCGAGATCGTCTACCTGTTCAACTGCCGCTCGCTGCACCTGCCGGTCAGCGCCGTCGCGGCCTTCTCCAATCCGTGGGTATGGTGGGGTGCCGGCCTGCAACTGGCGCTGCAGATGCTGATCACCTACTGGGGGCCGCTCAATGCGGCATTTTCCACCGCGCCGATCAACGCCCGCGCCTGGGGCGAGATTGCCGTGATCGCGTTGATGGCGATGGGTATCATCGAATTGGAAAAGCGCTGGCGCGCCCGGTCTCGCTGAAGACTTCCCCTACTTCCACAGTTCCAGCTTCTCGCCGCTTTCCTTCATGTGCTCGGCCTTGCTCTGCAGGAAGCGCTGGAACTCAGGCTCCTTGCGGTAGGCGCCGCTGGCGACGTACTCGAAGGACGACGCAAAATGGAAGGGGCGCAGGTAGGCCTCCAAGCGGAACACTTCGCTGCCGCTGTCATCGAAAAACACCAAGCTCGGCGTGTAGCTGATCTTGAGTTCCCTGCCCCAGGCTTCGGCCGTCGTGCTGCGTCCGTCCGGCGTGGTCAGCGTTTCGCGGCCCGACAGCGAAAAGCGTGCGACGTCGAAGCGCGAAATCGCGGCCAGCGTCTTGTCGCGCTTGAAGCCTTCCTTGTGCAATTCGTCGCAGGGCGCGCAGTGGCGCGTCTCGAACAGCACGGCCAGCGGCTTGCCGCCGGTCTTGCGGGCCAGATTGAAGGGCGGCTTGATGAAGAAGGGCTCTTCGTTCAGCGTAGCGCTGGCGCCGGTTTGCGGCACCGACTTCATGTGCTCGGCAAAGGGCAGCTTGCCTTCGAGCCGCTTGACCGAATAATCGAGTGCCGCGGAGAAACGGTGCGGCGGGTAATAGCCGTTGATGCGCGCTATGATGTTGCCCTTCTCGTCGAGCAGCAGCAGCGTCGGCGTGAATTGCACCTTGAGGAACCTGGCGAATTCCTTTTCGCTGCGCACCTTGCCGTCGAACCAGGTCACCTCGCGGTCGCCGAACAGGTTGAATGCGATAGGCAGGAAGTGCTTGCCTACCTTGTCGACGATGGCCTTCTGCGTAAAGCTGGTCTGCATCAGCTCCTTGCAGTAGGGGCAGCCCACCTGACCGAAATACAGCAGCAGGCGCTTGCCGGACTTGGCTGCCTGGGCGGCATCGTCGGGCAGTTCGAGCAGGGTTTCGACGAACACCGGCGGCAGGACTTCATCGCCGATCTGGGCAAAAGTCGGCGCTGGCGATACGGCGATGAACAGGGCGATCAGGAGCCAACGCATCTCAGTCGGCGATGATTACCAGATGCACGCGGTAGGGGCCATGGGCGCCGAGCACGATGGTCTGCTCGATATCGCCGGTGCGCGAGGGGCCGGAGATGAAATTCACGGCACGCGGCAAAGTGCCCAGTTCCTTGCGCGCCAGCGCCCAGGCGTCCTCCATGTAGGCCAGGATGCGCGAGGCATGGACCACCGCAATGTGCGTCTCCGGCAATAGGCTGACGGTCGCCGGCGTATCGGGCGACGAGCAGACCATCAGCGTGCCGGTTTCCGCAACGGCGCAGAAACAACCGGTGATGCCGACCAGATCGGCATCGCGCGCACCCCGGGGCTCGACTTCGACGCCGGCCGCTGCCCAGTCGAGCGCCGCCAGCGATGGCCAGGCGACAGCCGATTTCGGCAACTTCATGGCGGTCAGGTAGCGCGCTACCGCGGCAGGCACGTCGGATTCCTGCGCCACGATATCCACGGTGCTCGACTGCTGCTCGGACTTGAGCCGGAAGCGTTCGAGCAGGGCTTTCGGTGTGGCGTCGATGCTCGGCTTCGGCCCTTGGCTGCGGTTCGTCAGGGCGGCCAGCATCTCTTCGCGGGCGGCGGCGGCATTGCCGGCGTTGCGATGGAGGCCGGCGCGCACGCGGCCAAGAATATCGTCACGAGAACTCATGTCATTTCCTCTGTTCAGGTCAGGCGCAGTTCACGCACGCGGCGTCGAACTGCGGCGCGCGGCGTAAAGCTCGCGGAAGGTCTTGCCCTGCGGCGCCGGAAAATCGCGTCCCAGCGTCCACTCCGGCGCGGCCGGCAGCAGGCGTATGCGATCCGTGTCGCCGGCCAGCCACTTCAGGTAGCGCGCGCCGACGCTCGCGCCCAGCGCATAGAGTTTCGGCTGTTGCGCCACCCAAGCCCACAGCCGCAAGCCGATACGTTCGGTGAGCGGGCGCAGCCCGCGTTCGGTCTGCTTTTCGCGCAGCTTGCGCAACAGGTCAGGCAGCGGAATCTTGACCGGGCAGACGATGCCGCACTGATTGCACAGAGTGGCCGCATGCGGCAGGTCGATCGAGTTTTCGATGCCGGCATACAGCGGCGTCAGCACCGAGCCCATCGGCCCCGGATAGACCCAGCCGTAGGCGTGGCCGCCGATGGTCTGATACACCGGGCAATGGTTCATGCAGGCGCCGCAACGGATGCAGCGCAACATCTCGTGAAAGTCGCCGCCCACCACGTCGGCACGACCGCTGTCGACCAATACGAAGTAGAGATGCTCGGGACCATCGTGCTCCTCGGGCTTCTTCACCCCGGTCAGGATCGAGAAATAGTTCGAGATCGACTGCCCGGTGGCCGAGCGCGGCAGCAGCCGCATCAGGGTCGACAGGTCTTCCAGGGTCGGGATCACCTTCTCGATACCGGTGATGACCACGTGCACTTTCGGCATCGTCGTCACCATGCGGCCGTTGCCCTCGTTGGTGACGAGCGCCACCGAACCGGTTTCCGCAACCAGGAAATTGCCGCCGGACAAGCCCATCTCGGCCGAGAGGAAATGCGCCCGCAGTACTTCGCGTGCTTCCCGCGTCAGCGCCGGTATGTCGGTCTTGCGCGGCGTGCCGTGCACCTTGTGGAACAGGTCGGCAACCTCGTCGAGGCTCTTGTGCACCGCCGGCGCGATGATGTGGCTGGGCGGCTCGTTGTTGTCGACTTGCAGGATGTATTCGCCGAGGTCGGTTTCCACCGGCTGGATGCCCGCCGCCTCGAGCGCGTGATTGAGCCCGGCTTCTTCCGACAGCATCGATTTCGACTTGGTGACCTTCGTCACGCCGTGTTTCTTCGCGATCTCGATCACCAAGCGGCAGACCTCGGCCCCGTCCCTGGCCCAAAGCACCTTGGCGCCGGTATCCAGCGCCTTGCGCTCGAAGCATTCGAGCCACAGATCGAGATTGTCGATGACCTTGTTGCGGATCGCCGCGGCCGCATCGCGCGTTGCATCGAAGTCGTCGAGATCCTTGATTGCCTCGGCGCGGCGCGTGACGAACTTGCCCTTGGCATTTTTCAGGTTGCCCTGCAGCACCACGTCCGCGAGTTTGGCGTGGACATTGGCCTTGAAGTGCATCGACTTGATTTCCACGATTCAGACCCTCCCGGCCAGCACTTCGGCGACGTGCAACACCTGCGTCTTCTCGTCGCCCATGCGCCTCAACTTGCCTTCGATGTTCAGAAGGCAGCCGAGGTCGCCCCCGACCACGGCCTGTGCGCCGCTGGCCAGGATGTTGTCGCACTTGCGCTCGGCGATCGCGGCCGACACCTCGCCGAACTTGACCGAAAACGTGCCGCCGAAACCGCAGCATTCCTCGCAACCGTTCATTTCCTTGAGGCTGACGCCCTTGAGCTTCGCCAATAGCGCGCGTGGCTGCTCCTTGATGCCCATGCTGCGCAGCCCGCTGCAGGAATCGTGATAGGTCACCGTGCCTTCATAGTCGCCCGGCACGCTATCCACTTTCAGCACCGTGACGAGGAAATCCGTCAGTTCATAGGTGCGGCTCGCCAGCGCCGTGGCGCGGTCGCGCCACTCGGGCTCGTCGGCAAACAGCCCGGGGTACTCGGTACGGATCTGGTCGCCGCAGGAACCGGAGGGCGAGACGACGTAGTCGAAACCCTCGAACTCGGCGATGGTCTTTTTCGCCAGTGCCACGGCGCCGGGCGCATCGCCCGAATTCCACGCCGGCTGGCCGCAGCAGGTCTGGGTGTCCGGCACGATCACCTCGCAACCGGCGGTTTCCAGCAGTTTCAGGGTGGCGAAGCCGATGCGCGGACGCATCAAATCCACCAGACAGGTCACAAAAAGTCCTACGCGCATGTTTGCCAAGGCCTCGCTCCGTATGTCGTTGTTCTTGATCGCCGATGGCCGGCGAAGGCATTTGCTATAGTATCCGAAGTCCCGTTCCCACGAAGAGATCGCCGTGCCGCAAAAGCCCGCGGATGCCGCACCGGAAGCCCGCAGCGGTATCCAGGTCATCGAGCGCATGATGAAACTGCTCGATGTCCTCTCCTATCACCCCGATCCGGTCAGCCTCAAGCAATTGGCGCTGGAGACCGGTTTGCATCCGTCGACTGCGCATCGCATCCTCGCCGCAATGGCCACTTCCGGTTTTGCCGAACGCGCCGATCCCGGCACCTACCGGCTGGGCATCCGTTTGCTGGAACTCGGCAACGTGGTTAAGTCGCGCATCAACATCCGTGCCGCGGCGATGCCGCTGATGCAGCGCCTGCACCAGCAGATCGGCGAGAGCGTCAACCTGGGCGTGCGCCAGGGCGACGAAATCGTTTATGTCGAACGCACCTCCAGCGGCCGCTCTTCGGTGCGCGTGGTGCATCTGGTCGGCGCCAGGGCACCGCTGCATGTCACCGCGGTAGGCAAGCTGTATCTGGCCGAAGACGGCCCGCAAAAGCTGCGCGAATATGTCAAGCGCACCGGCCTGCCCGGCTTTACGCCGACCTCGCTGACCACGCTGGCCGCGCTGGAACGGGAAGTCGACCGGGCACGCCGGCACGGTGTGGCCTTCGACAACGAGGAAATCGAGCAGGGTCTGCGCTGCATCGCGGCGCCCGTGCGTGACGACACCGGCGAACTGGTCGCCGGCCTGTCGGTCTCGGCTCCGGCCGAGCGCCACAGCCCCGACTGGGCAGCGATCGTCAAGGAAACCGCCGACGCCATTTCGCTGGCCATCGGCTACAAGCCGCAGGCAACGGGCAGCTAGCCGGCCAAGCCGTTTGGTGAAAAACTTTGACCAAGAATTTGACCTCGGGCGCAGCAGTCTATATACTGTGCGGTTCTTTGCGTCATCCCATTGGAGTCTCCATCATGTATGCGGTCATAAAAACCGGTGGCAAGCAATATCGCGTTGCTGCCGGCGAAAAACTCAAAATAGAACAGATACCGGCTGATGTAGGCACTGAAATCACTCTTGACCAGGTACTCATGGTCGGCGAGGGCGAATCGGTCAAGATCGGTTCTCCCATGCTCGCCGGCGCCAAGGTCACCGCGAAAGTGATCGCTCAGGGCCGTCATCCCAAGGTCACCATTTTCAAGATGCGCCGTCGCAAGCACTACCAGAAGCACCAGGGCCATCGCCAGAACTTCACCGAAATCGAGATCAGCGGCATTGCCGGCTGATCCCGACTAGCGCACAGGAGCCAAAACATGGCACACAAAAAAGCAGGCGGCAGTTCCCGCAACGGCCGCGACTCGGAATCGAAACGCCTTGGCGTCAAAAGCTATGGCGGCGAGCTGATTTCGGCCGGCAGCATCATCGTGCGTCAGCGCGGCACCGAGTTTCATCCCGGCGACAACGTCGGCATGGGCAAGGACCACACGCTGTTCGCCAAGATTGAAGGTACGGTGCTGTTCGCCGTCAAGGGCCCGACCAAGCGCCGCGTCGTCAGCATCGTTCCGGCGTCAGCCTAAGCCTCATCCTCTCGCGACGAAAGCCCTATCGTCGAGATAGGGCTTTCGCGTTTTTGGCCTCGGTAAATTCATGAAATTCTTCGACGAAGCGCGCATAGAAGTCCTGGCCGGCGATGGCGGCAATGGCGCGGTTTCGTTTCGCCGCGAGAAATACATTCCTCTGGGCGGCCCTGATGGCGGCGACGGCGGCAAGGGGGCGAGCATCTGGGCCATCGCCGACCGCAATCTGAACACCCTGATCGACTTTCGCTACACCCGCGTGTTTCGGGGCCAGAAGGGCGAAAACGGACACGGCTCGGATCGCTACGGCAAGGGCGGCGAGGACCTCGAACTGCGCATGCCGGTGGGCACAGTAATCACCGACAGTGAAACCGGTGAGTTGATCGCCGACCTCGATACCGACGGCAAGCGCTGGCTGATCGCCAAGGGCGGCATTGGGGGTTTGGGCAATTCGCACTTCAAATCCAGCACCAACCGCGCACCACGCCAGAACACGCCGGGGCAGGAAGGAGAAAAGCGCGAGTTGAAACTGGAACTCAAGGTGCTGGCCGACATAGGCCTGCTGGGCTTGCCCAACGCCGGCAAGTCCACCTTCATTCGCGCAGTTTCCGCAGCCAAGCCCAAGGTCGCCGATTACCCCTTCACTACCCTGCACCCGAACCTCGGCGTCGTTCGTGTCGACGACAACCGCAGCTTCGTCATCGCCGATATTCCCGGCCTGATCGAGGGTGCCGCGGAAGGCGCCGGTCTCGGTCATCGCTTCCTCAAGCATCTGCAGCGCACCGGCTTGCTGCTGCATCTGGTCGATATTTCGCCCTTCGACCCGGACGCCGACCCCGCGAAGGATGCCAAAGCCATCCTCAAGGAACTGAAGAAGTACGACGAGGCGCTCTACAAGAAGCCGCGCTGGCTGCTGATCAACAAGATCGACCTGGTGCCGGAAGATGAGCGCGAGGCACGGGTCGCCGCCTTGGTAAAGAGCTACAAGCCGAAGAAGCATTTCGTCGTTTCGGCCATTTCGGGCGCAGGCTGCCGCGAGGTCACGTTTGCCGTAATGGATTACCTGGAACAGCATCGCAATCATGAGAAGGCAGATAGCTGAAGCGCAGCGCGTCGTGGTCAAGGTGGGCAGCGCGCTGGTCACCAACCACGGCGAGGGCCTGGCCCACGATTTCATCGCCGAG
>JBAZOF010000020.1:0-20677 GCA_041648855.1 Sulfuritalea sp.
TCGGGCTTGGGCGGCAGTTTCGGCTTGGGCTTTTCCTTGATCGCGATGTCGGGTTTCGGTGGCGGCGGTGCGGGTTCCGGCTTCGGCGGCGGCTCGACAGTCGGCGCTGGCGGCACGGCGACCGGGACGGGTGGAGTGGCCGGGGTGGCAACAGCGGCCGGCTCCGGAACGGCGCGCACCAGTTCGACTTCGACCACGTCGGTGGCCTTGGTTTGCCAGCGCACGCCATAGAACAGGAAGGCCGCGAGCAGCAGGTGCACGGCGATCGCCAGCGCGATGGAAATGCGCTTGCCGGCCGTGTTGCGCGGCGGCAGGATTGGAGATTCGCTCACTTATTTCGCCGCAGCCGTTGGTTGCACCAACAGGCCGATCTTCGTCACCTGCTGCCGCTGCAATTCGTCCATGACGTTCAGCACCGCTTCGTATTTGACGCTGCGGTCGCCGGCGATCAGCACCGCCTGTTGCGGGTTGGCCGCCTGCGCTTCCTTGATCCGGGCGGCGAGGTCGGCGCGCATCACGAGTTGTTCCGGGCCGCCCTTGGCCCGGTCGCGCAGCGCCAGGGAAGAATCGGCCTTGATGATGACTTCCAGCGGCGCCACCGGCGGCTGGCTGCTCTTGCCGACGCTGGGCAGATCGACGCTGCCGGTCTGGATCATCGGCGCGGTGACCATGAAGATCACCAGCAGCACCAGCATCACGTCGATATAGGGAACGACGTTGATCTCGTTCATGAGCCGCCGCTTACGCATGGCTGCCTTCCTTGCGCCCGAGATAGTGTGCCTTCAAGCGCTCGAACAGCGAGATCGGATCGTAATCGGCATTCTTGTCGAGGAAATTGCGCCGCCAGAGTTCGTTCCAGAAGTGCACCGCGTGGGTGTTCGCCGGCAGCAGCGTCAAGCCCGAGACCAGGGCGGGAAGCTGTGACCAATCTATCGGGCAGAACACGTCCGGGGTCATCATGAAGCGGTTCAGGCCCAGTTCATTCACCGCCTGATGGAGCGCGCGGGGGCCCGTGCTGCCCCAGGGTGTGCTGGCATGGTCGGTCGCCTGGGCGATCTCGAGGGTGCGGGCGACCACCGGCGACCCTGCCGGCGCCTTGAAGATCCCGCTGGCGACCTGGATCTCGATCTGCCCGTTCTGCTGTCCGGGTATCCGATGGGTGGCGAAGAAGTATTCCATTTCGGCAGCAAACGCCAGGGGCTTCAGGCAGACAGAGTCACAGTCCGACCAGATGCCGCCACGCTGGAGCAGCAGGTGATAGCGGAAGAAGTTGGAAAAGACCGTCAAGCTGCCATGGGCGGAAGGCGAACGGTTGGTGAAGATCTCGGACTCCGGCAGGATGGCGCGCGCATCCTCCCAAACGGTCCCCTCCGGCAGGTTCGGTATCGGCTCGTAGGAAAAAAGCCGGACCGGATGGCCATGGTGCAAATGGGACGCGATCGAAAGCTGCTCGAGCCTGGAGAGCGCACCGCGCACCCAGAGCATCTGGATCTCAGGAAGGCTCATCGTGTCTGCCGCTGCAGGATGTTGGAGAACTCCTCCATGAAGCTCTCGAAGCGCACCGCAACGCGGTCCACGTCATGGGCAAAGCGGTTGTATGCGATCACCGCCGGAATCGCGGCGAAGAGGCCGATTGCCGTGGCGACCAGCGCCTCGGCAATCCCCGGTGCGACGGCGGACAGCGTCGCCGTGCTCATGTTGGCCAGTCCGCGGAAGGCATGCATGATGCCCCACACCGTGCCGAACAGGCCGACGTAGGGCGAGACCGAACCGACCGAAGCGAGAAAGGCCAGGTGCGCCTCGAGATCATCGATCTCGCGCTGATAGGTGGCGCGCATCGCACGTCGTGCTCCGTCGACCACCGCAGTGGGATCGATGGTCTTCTGCCCGCGCAGCTTGGTGAATTCGCGGTAGCCGGCCTCGAAGATGCGCTCCAGTGCGCCGGTCTGGTGGCGGTTGTTGATTGCGCTCTGGTACAGCGCATTGAGATCGCCGCCGCTCCAGAAATCCCGTTCGAACTTGTCCGTCTTGGTCCGCGCGTCGCGAATGGCGAACGCCTTGCGGAAGATCCAGTACCAGGACGTCAGCGATACCAGCGTCAGCAACGCCATCACCAGCTTGACCACCAGGCTGGCGTGGATGATGAGTTCGATGATGGAAAGATCTTGGGTAACGTTCATTGCGAAGGTCCCGGCAGGGCTGCCAATTGTTCATGAAGGATGCGCGGCATCCGGATCGGGCGACCGGCGGCCGGATCGATGCAGGCAATGCGTATTTTCGCATCAAGCAGCAGTTCGTGGTCGCGCCGGATGCGCTGGACGAAGGTCAGTTGCGCGCGACCCAGTTCGGCGATGCCGGTTTCGACCATGAGCAGATCGTCGAGCCGCGCCGGTTTGAGGAATTCGGCGCTGGCCGAGCGCACCGCGAAGGCGATGCCCTCCTTCATCAAGACGTTCTGGTCGTGTCCCAGCGCGCGCAGGAACTCGGTGCGGCCGCGTTCGAGGAAGCGGAAATAATTCGCGTAATAGACGATGCCGGCGGCATCGGTATCTTCGTAATAGATGCGGACGGGCAGGGAAAACTCCTGTTGCGACGAACGGGCTGTTTTGGTCATCGGAAGTCGTGATGGTTTTTGGACAAGAGCATGGAAGCACGCATCGTCGAATCGGCCGACGTCGCCTCGCGTCAGGGCAATATACTAGGCATCGTGAGAAATCGAATAGTCGAGCCGGCAGATCGCGACATCGCCTGGTGCATTCAACTTTACCAGAGCCATCCGGCGGCCTGCCTGCAACATCTCAGGACGCACTACCCGGATTCGCGGGTCGTGCTGCTCGTGGACGGGGATCACGGCAATCTGGCCCGGTATGCGGAGTTGGCCGATGAGTTCCGCGCCGAGCTTGAGGGCGGCGAGCATCTGATGGCGTTCTCCACCAGCCATCTTTATGTCGAGCGATTGCTTCGACAGGCCTTGCGCGGGAACGAGCGATTCTTTTTCCGCATCGATCCCGATACGCGGATCTGGCGGCGCTTTCACTGGCTGCCAGACCTGGCTTGCGCTTTCGGCACCCTGGAAACGGTGAGCGAAGCGCTCAAGGACCGCATCCGCCATCCGCCGAATATCCAGGGAGGCTGCATCGGCCTTACCCGCGAGGTGGTCGAGCGCGTACTGGAGTCGGGTGTGTTGTCCCATCAGCGGTGCGTCGTCGAGGCCCGTGCGGGATGGGTGCGCTGTGCCGATTGCGAGCATGTCGCCGGCAGCGGGTCGATGTTGGACGATTATGTCCTCTCATGGGCGGTCGATGCGGCAGGCTTTCCTGTCGTGCAGCATCCCGAGATTGGGTCGTACTGGCGCCGCGCGGTGCCGAATGACGCATTGAAGTTTGCCGTTACCCATCCTCACAAGGAGATGGAGGCGCAGGGCAGATCCCGGGACGCGGCAGTCGCGGAATAGCCTGCTGCGCTGCGGCGCGGACAGGAGGCGATCGACGAAGGGGCGAATGCCCTGACGGCCGGCCCAGCGCCGGGCCGCGTCATTCGTTCCAGAGTTCCTGACTGGCTTTCTGCGGCGAGCGGAGCCCGAAATGCTTCCAGATGCTCGCCGTCGCCACGCGTCCGCGCGGGGTGCGCTGCAGGTAGCCCTGCTGGATCAGGTAGGGTTCCAGCACGTCCTCGATGGTGTCGCGCGCTTCGCCGATGGCGGCGGCGAGATTGTCCAGTCCTACCGGGCCGCCGCCGAACTTCTCCAGCATCGCGCCGAGCAGCTTGCGGTCCATGACGTCGAGCCCGAGGTGATCGACGTCGAGCATGGTCAGCGCCGCATCGGCCACCTCGCGGGTGATGCGGCCGTCGGCCTTGACCTCGGCGAAATCTCGCACCCGGCGCAGCAGGCGGTTGGCGATGCGCGGCGTGCCGCGCGAGCGGCGGGCGATCTCGGTTGCGCCGTCTTCGACGATGTCGCAGTTGAGCAGGTGGGCCGAGCGCCGCACGATCAGGGCGAGCTCATCCGGCGTGTAGAACTCCAGCCGGGCGACGATGCCGAAGCGGTCGCGCAGCGGGTTGGTCAGCATGCCGGCCCGCGTCGTGGCGCCGATCAGGGTGAAGGGCGGCAGGTCGAGCTTGACCGAGCGCGCCGAGGGCCCTTCGCCGATCATGATGTCGATCTGGAAATCCTCCAGCGCGGGGTAGAGGATTTCCTCGACCACCGGGCTCAGGCGATGGATCTCGTCGATGAACAGCACGTCGTAGGGATCGAGGTTGGTCAGCATCGCGGCCAGGTCGCCGGCGCGTTCCAGCACCGGGCCCGAGGTGTGGCGCAGGTTGACGCCCATCTCGTGCGCGATGATGTGCGCCAGCGTGGTCTTGCCCAAGCCCGGCGGGCCGAACAGCAGGACATGGTCCATCGACTCGGCGCGCCGCTTGGCCGCCTCGATGAAGATTTCGAGCTGGCCGCGGATTTTCTGCTGGCCGACATAGTCCGCCAGACGCTTCGGTCGCAGGGCGCGCTCGAGCACATCTTCCTGCGTCGATTCGGTGCCCGCCGAGATCAGGCGATCCGGTGCGGGCTCGGCGAATTTGTCGGTCTGGATGCTCATGGCAACAGTTTAGCCGAGGCGGTTGCGGGCATGGCTCACGATGATTTGGAAAGCAGCTTGAGCGCTGCGCGGATGCCGTCGGAGACGGAGACATCGGCGGCCAGTCCCTTCGTGGCGCCGAGGGCCTCGCGTTCGTTGTAGCCGAGTGCCAGCAGCGCGTTCATGATGTCGGAAGCGGCGTCGAACGCCGTGCCGCCAGCGCCGACTTTGGAGCCGCCACCGGCCAGCGACTTCGGCAGGCGGTCACGCAGTTCGAGCAGCAGGCGTTCGGCGGTCTTTTTGCCGATGCCCGGCACCTTGGTCAGCCGTGAGGCTTCCTGCAGGGTCACTGCCTGCGCCAGTTCCGTCACCGACATGCCCGAGAGCACGGCCAGTGCCGTGCGTGCGCCGACGCCGGAAATCTTCAGCAACTGGCGGAAGGCGGTGCGCTCGTCGTCGGAGGCGAAACCGTAGAGGTAGTGGCCGTCCTCGCGCACGATCAGGTGCGTGTGCAGCGAGACTTTTTCGCCGGTGGCCGGCAGGTTGTAGAAGGTGCTCATCGGCACATCGACTTCATAGCCGAGGCCGTGCACGTCCACGGTGATGGACGGCGGATTTTTTTCGATGAGGGTTCCTGTGACGCGACCGATCATGGGTGAACTCCGGCGTTGATTTCGGCATCGGCCAATTCCTCGATGCGGGCGACGATATGGTTCATGACGGCATTCTGGTCGAAATTGGCGTACTTGGCGGCGAAGGCGCCGGCATTGGCGCGAAAGCCCGGGTCGGCCAGCACCTGCTGCAGCATCGCCGCCAGGTTGTGCGGCGGCTGTTCAGGATTCTGGATCAGCCCGGCACCCATTTCCTCGACCCGCCTGGCGAAGAGGAATTGCTCGAGGTGGCCGGGGATCATCAGCACCGGCTTGCCGGCCATCAGGAAGGCTACGGTAGCCGCCGGGCTGGCGTAGGTGACGGCGGCGTCGGCCTGGCGCGCAACCTTGTTCAGGTCCACCGGCACCGGCGAGAAGGCGATATGCGGTGCGGCGTAGCGCTGTGTCAGTTCGGTCGGCAGCCCGGGCGCATAGATCAGGACGCTGGCCCGAAGGTCGCGCAGCGCCTGGAGTGCAGCCTCCAGGTGGGGCGTCTCCGGTCGCAGGTAGGAGAAGACCCGCGGCCCGGGGACGGCGGGCCAGGCGCTGTCCGCAGCGACGGCGGCGGGCAGCATGCCCCAGTAGCGGGCCGGTCCGCGTGCCGCGTAGTGGTCGAGTTCGGGAAAGCTCAGCAGGCTGTCCTCGGCGACTTGGAACAGTTGCGCGAGGGTGTCGAGCGATGGCCTGTCGTAGCGTTGCAGCACCGTATTGACGCTCGCCAGCGCCAGCTGGTCCGTGACGAGCAGTTGCTCGGCGGGCACCGGGGTCCAGGGCCGCATGTTGGGCGTCGGGTGCACCTGGGGCGGGGTAAAGAAGCCGTTGCCGAAGAGCATCACCGGAATGTCCAGCGTGCGCGCGGCGAGGATCGCCGTCGGCGCGTGATCGGCGAGTACTACTTTCGCCGCGGTGAGCCGCATCAGTTCGCGCCAGGCGACGACCAGACCGAGCAGGTCGTCGGCATTGGCATAGCCGAAGCGCAACAGGATGTCCGCATAATTTTGCGGCGGTCCATCGCGTCGTTGTTCGGGCATGGCGGGGGCTTGCAGCCAGTCGAAGCCGGCCTTGGGCAGGAGTCGGGCGGCCTGGTGCGGATGGGTCACTGCCCAGTGCACCGTGGCGCCGCGATCGCGCAGTTCCCTGGCGATGGGCAGGAAGGTGCCGATATGTCCCAGGTTCGCACCGAACTCCCAGGCGTAGAGCACTGCGCGCACTACACGAGCCTTCCGTTGCGCATGCGTTTGCCCTGTGTCGAAAGCGCGCCCATGCCCTGTCCGCCGTGGGCGTGGGCGATCGCGCAGGCCAGTGCGTCGGCGGCATCGGGGCTCGGCGTGCCGGGAAGCCGGAGCAGGCGGGCGACCATGGCCTGCACCTGTTCCTTCGCCGCCTTGCCATGGCCGACCACCGCCTGCTTGACTTGCAGCGCGGTGTATTCCGCCACCGGCAGGTTCGCCGTCACCAGCGCGGAGATCGCCGCCCCGCGCGCCTGCCCAAGCAGCAGCGTGGATTGCGGATTGGCATTGACGAAGACGATTTCGACCGCCGCCTGCTGCGGCCCGTAGGTGGCGATGATCTCGACCAGTCCGTCGAGGATGGTCTTGATCCGCTGCGGCAGGCTGCCCGCCGCATCCGACTTGATGCAGCCGCTGGCGACATAGCTCAGCGTGCTGCCTGCCTTGTCGATGACGCCAAACCCGGTGCTCCTCAGACCAGGATCAATGCCGAGAATGCGCAGTGGAGTCGACGCGGGGGTTTTCATTTCCGCGCAAGATACACGCCCCAAACCGCGAGCGCCATGCCGACCAGCGCCATGCCGGCCAGTCGTTCGTCGAACAGCAGCCAGGCGATCAGTGCGGTGCAGGGCGGCACCAGGTAGAACAGGCTGGCCAGATTCACCGCGCTGCCGCGCCGGATCAGCATGTTGAGCAGCGAAATCGCGCCCACCGACAGCACCAGCACCAGCCAGGTCAGGGCGAAGATGAAATCGGGCACCCATTCGACGCGGAAGCTCTCGGTCAGGCTGACGACTATCGCGGTGGCGACCGCGGTCGGCAGGAATTGCGCGACGGCGCCTGTGCGCCAGTCGAAGCCATGACAAAAGCGTTTCTGGTACAGGGTGCCGGCCGTGATCCCGAGCAGGGCTGCCAGGGCCGGCCACAAGGCATCCAGCCCGAAGCCGCTGCCGAGCTTGCCCGACACTACCAGCGCCACGCCGGCGAAGCCGAGCACCAGCCCGAACCATTGACGTGCCAGCACTGCCTCCTTCAGCAGCCAGCCGGCGCCGACGGCGGTCAGCAAGGGTTGAATGCCTACCACCAGGCTGGCGACGCCGGCTGGCAGGCCCTTCGAAATGGAAATGAACACGCCGCCGAGGTACACGCCGTGCACCAGCAGGCCGGAAACGCCGATATGAAACCATTGCCGCGGATCCCGCGGCCACGGCGCGCGCATCGCCAGCGCCACCAGGGTCATCAGCGAGAGTACCAGCAGGTAGCGGATCAGCAGGAAAGTCAGCGGCTCGGCATGTGGCAGGCCCAGCTTGGCGCCGATGAAGCCCGTGCTCCAGAGCACGACGAACAACAGGGGGGCGGAACGGTTCATGAAAAGTGTGGTCCAAAATCCAGTTCGCAAGGGTAACCGATTAACGTGAAATAACTCGTTCGAAGCGACGGGTGATAGTCGAGCGAAGCGATCTGACCAATAGCCTCCCCGTGAGGGGAGGATGGGAGGGGCGGGCCATCAATTCGCCTTTCGTGTTTCATCATCGGCGGGTGACTATCGCTGTCATGAAAGTTAGTAAGCCCTGCGCCGCGCCGGCGCGGCGCTATGATGCGTCCGGACTGATCGAGGAGACACCATGATCCGCAAGCTTGCCGCAGCACTTCCGACCCTACTCGCCCTACTCGCCCTGGTCGTCCTGGCCACCCCGGCACGGGCCGAGGTGCCGGCCGTCGGCGCTGCCGCGCCCGCATTCTCGCTGCCAGACCAGAGCGGCGCGACGCGCCGCCTGGCCGAATGGCGCGGAAAATGGGTGGTGCTCTATTTCTATCCCAAGGACGACACGCCGGGCTGCACGACGGAAGCCTGCAGCTTCCGCGACGATATCTCCCTGCTGACGGCGCTCGGCGCGCAGGTGGTGGGTGTCAGCGTCGATGACACGCTTTCGCACAAGGCTTTCGCCGAAAAGTACCAGTTGCCCTTCCCGCTGCTCTCGGATGCCACGGCAGAGGTGGCGCGCCAGTACGGCGCGCTGTCGGACTGGCTGGTGGTCAGGATGGCGAAACGCTACACCTTCCTGATCGACCCGGCCAGCCGCATCGCCAAGGTCTACTTGACGGTCGACGCCGCGCGCCATTCCAAGGAGATCGCGGCCGATCTCAAGGCGCTGCAGGCAAGGGCCGCCGCCCGCTAGAGAGTTCCGGCGGGGAAGCCTATTCGTCCATCACCGCCGTGGTGTAGACCTCCTGCACGTCGTCGAGGGACTCCAGGGCGTCGAGCAGCTTCTGCATCTTCAGCGCATCCTCGCCTTCGAACTCGGTTTCGTTTTGCGGCTTCATGGTCACTTCGCCGAATTCCGGCTTGAAGCCGGCCTGTTCCAGCGCATCCTTGACGTTGGCAAAGTCGTTGGGCGGGGTGATGACTTCGATCGAGCCGTCCTCGTTGGTCAGCACATCGTCGGCGCCGGCTTCGATCGCCGCATCCATCAGCGCGGCCTCGTTGGTGCCGGGGGCGAACAGCATCTGGCCGCAGTGGGTGAACAGGAAGCCGACGCTGCCGTCGGTGCCCATGTTGCCGCCGTGCTTGGCGAAGGCGTGGCGCACTTCGGCGACGGTGCGTACCTTGTTGTCGGTGAGGCAATCCACCATCACCGCCGCGCCGTTGATGCCATATCCCTCGTAGCGGATTTCTTCGTAGTTCACGCCTTCGAGTTGCCCGGTACCGCGCTTGACCGCGTTGTCGATGTTGTCCTTGGGCAGGCTCTGCGCCTTGGCCTTTTCGATCGCCAGCCGCAACCGCGGATTGGCGCTGACATCGCCCCCGCCCATCTTGGCGGCGACGGTGATTTCCTTGATCAGCTTGGTGAATACCTTGCCCCGCTTGGCGTCCTGACGTCCCTTGCGATGCTGGATATTGGCCCATTTGGAATGTCCGGCCATAGTCGTTTCCCTGGTTGCGCGGCTTGCCGCGATGTTGTCACATACAATCCTAAATTTTAGCATCCCGGGAATCCGCGCCATGACCCAGCCCCTGCCCATCGCCAAGAGCGGCGAGACCGAACTCGCCCTGTTGCCGCAATTCGCCAACCGCCACGGCCTGATCACCGGCGCTACCGGCACCGGCAAGACGGTGACCCTGCAGCGCATCGCCGAGCAACTCTCGCTGGCCGGCGTACCGGTGTTTCTTGCCGATGCCAAGGGCGATTTGTCCGGTCTCGGTGCCGCCGGAGTCGCCTCCGAAAAGTTCCAGGCACGGCTCGATCGACTCGGCATCAAGGACTGGCAGCCGCAGGCCAGCCCGATCATGTTCTGGGACGTGTTCGGTGAATCCGGCCATCCGGTGCGCGCGACGATTTCCGACATGGGGCCGCTGCTGCTGGGGCGCCTGCTCAATCTCAACGACACCCAGGGCGGCGTGCTGCAGGTGGTGTTCTCGGTCGCCGACGACCAAGGCCTGTTGCTGCTCGACCTGAAGGACTTGCGGGCCATGGTGCAGCATGTCGGCGAGCATGCCGCGGAGTACAAGACCAAGTACGGCAACGTTTCGGCGGCCTCGATCGGCGCCATCCAGCGCGGCCTGTTGACACTGGAGGAGCAGGGCGGCGACAGCTTCTTCGGCGAGCCGATGCTCGACATCGAGGACCTGATGCAAACGCAGGACGGCCGCGGCGTGATCAACGTGCTGGCCGCCGACAAGCTGATGAACTCTCCGCGCCTCTACGGCTGCTTCCTGCTCTGGCTGCTGGCCGAACTGTTCGAGCAGCTGCCCGAAGCGGGCGACCTGCCCAAGCCGAAGCTGGCCTTCTTTTTCGACGAGGCGCATCTGCTGTTCAGCGACGCGCCGCCGGCACTGCTGGAGAAGGTCGAGCAAGTGGTGCGCCTGATCCGCTCGAAAGGCGTCGGTGTGTACTTCGTGACGCAGAATCCGCTCGACATCCCCGACTCCGTGCTCGGCCAGTTGGGCAACCGCGTCCAGCATGCGCTGCGCGCCTTCACGCCGCGCGACCAGAAGGCCGTCAAGGCCGCGGCCGACACCTTGCGTGCCAATCCGGCCTTCGACGCCGCGACCGTGATCACCGAACTCGGCGTCGGCGAGGCGCTGGTCTCCTTCCTCGACGACCATGGCCGGCCGACCGTGGTCGAGCGCGGCATGGTGCTGCCGCCCGCATCGCGCATCGGGCCGCTGACGGTGGAGGAGCGCCGGGCGGCGATTGCCGCTTCGCCGATCGCGGGGCATTACGAGAAGCTGCTCGACCGGGAATCGGCCTACGAAAAGCTGCAGGGCGCGGCGAATCAGAATGGCGCCGGCGCTGCCCCGGAAGTTCCCGCAGGGACGCACAGCGCTGGCGCTCGTGACACGGCGCCCGCGGATCAACAGGCTGCAGGCGGCGGCTTTTTCGGAGGTATCGGCGACACGCTGGGCGGCATGCTCGGCGGTGGCGCCCGTACCGGCACGCGCGGCAGGCAGACAGTGGTCGAAGCGGCGGTGTCCAGCACCGTGCGCGCCATCGGTTCCTCGCTGGGCCGCGAGATCGTGCGCGGGGTGCTCGGCTCGATCATGGGCGGCCGTCGCCGGTGACGCTCGCGGCCGGTTCGCCTGCCGCGCACCGCGCCGGAGTTGCACTGGCCGTTGTCGCGGCGTTCGGCTTCTCCTTCAAGGCGATCCTGGTCAAGCTGGCCTATCCCTACGGTGTCGATGCGATCACGCTGCTGGCTCTGCGCATGGCCTTCGCGTTGCCGGTGTTTCTGTGGGTGGGATTTTCCGCGTCGAGAAACGCGCCGGCCCTGGGTCGGCGCGACTGGCTCGCGGTCGCCGCACTAGGGGCGCTCGGCTACTATGGCGCCAGCATTCTGGATTTTCTCGGGCTCAAGTACATTTCTGCCGGGCTGGAACGGCTGGTCCTGTTCACCTACCCGACGCTGACCCTGCTATTCGGCGTCGTGCTGCATGGCCGCACCATCACCCGGCGCGAGGGCCTTGCTCTGGGGCTGTGTTATGCCGGCATTGCCGCGGCATTCGCGCACGATCTGCAATTTTCCGGCGACAGCGCCATGGTGTGGATCGGCGGCGGCTTCGTGTTCGCCTCGTCGGTCAGCTATGCGCTTTATCTTTCCGGCAGCGCCGGCATGATCGCGAAGCTGGGCGCGGCGCGCTTCACCGCGCTGGCCATGCTGGTGTCGACCGCCGCCACCGGCGGCCATTTTCTGGCGACGCAGCCGCTTGCCGCACTGGTGGTGCAGCCTTGGCAGGTGTATGCGCTGGGCGCCGGGATGGGAGTGTTCTGCACCGTGCTGCCGGTATTCGCGCAGTCGGCCGCTATTCGCCGCATCGGCAGCGGGCCGGCGGCGCTGGTGGGCATGTTCGGCCCGATCCTGACCATCGTGTTCGCCTGGCTGCTGCTCGATGAGGGTTTTTCGACGGCGCAGATGATTGGCGTCGCGCTGGTCATTGCAGGCATCGCGACCGTGAGCCGCCGCTGATCGCAGCGAACTGTCTATAATCCGCCGACCATGCCCTGCCGCCGCCTTCTCGCCGTACTCTCAGCGCCGACTTTCGCGGCCTTGTGCAGCTGCGTTTTCGCGCAGGAGGTTTCCGAAAAGGATTATTTCGGCGACCTGCCGGTGGTGCTCTCCGTAAGCCGCCTGGCGCAGCCGCTGGACGAGACGCCGGGTGCGGTCACCGTGATCGACCGCGAACTGATCCGCCGTTCGGGCGCGCGCGAGGTGGCAGAGGTGCTGCGCCTGGTGCCGGGATTCCTGCTGACCTACCGCAACGGCGCCAACCCGCAAGCCGCCTATCACGCGGGCATGGATACCTACGGCTCGCGGATGCAGGTGTATGTCGATGGACGTTCCATCTACTCATCCTTCTATCTCGGTGATACCCACGTCGGGCTGCGCGGCCTGGTGCTCGAGGACATCGAACGCATCGAAGTGCTGCGCGGGTCGAACTCGGCCTCGTTCGGCGCCAACGCATTTCTCGGCGTCGTCAATATCGTGACGCGCAATGCCGCCGACACTCACGGCGCGATGCTTTCCGCCACGATGGGCGACAAGGGCATCAACGACAACGTCGCACGCATCGGCTGGGGCGACGAAAAGGCCAGCTTCCGCATCACCGGCGCACGCCGCGGCGATCGCGGCTTCAATAACAACTACGACGACAGCCATGTCTCGCGTCTGCAGTTTCGCGCCGACCTCATGCCTACCGTCAAAGACGATGTCATGATCCAGTTCGGCGCCGGCGAAACCTCCCGCGGTGAAGGGGTAGGCATCGGCACCAATCCCTTTCGCAGCTCGATCAATGCAGACGCCCATCTGTTGCTGCGCTGGCAGCGGCAGCTGACGCCGGACCAGCAGTTCGAGCTGCGTTTTGTCCACGAACGCGAGGCTCCCAAGGACACCTTCATTGCCACGGCCGGTCCGATTTCGGCGCTGGTGGATACCAGCGGCGAGGGCCAGCGCACGGAACTCGGCTTGCAGCATTCCCTGCGGCTCGATGAGGCCATGCGCGTCGTCTGGGGCGGCGAGTGGCGCTACGAGACCGCGAGATCAAAGCCCGTATTTTTTACCTCGGATACGATTTCGCTGCATCAGTGGCGCGGGTTCGGCAGCGTCGAGTGGCGGCCCCACCCGCAGTGGCTGTTGCAGGCCGGCGGCATGTACGAAGGCCACAGCTATACCGGGGGCACCTTTTCGCCGCGGCTAACGGCGAATTTTCATGCTCTGCCCGACCACACGCTGCGCGCGGGAATCACCAAGTCGCAGCGCGCGCCGACGTTCTATGAGTTGCGCGGCGACAGCCGCCTGTATCTCCTGACGGCGCCGGCGACGCAAGTCGCCTGGACCTTCCTCGCCTCCGGCAACGTCAAGCCGGAGACCCTGATCACCCACGAACTTGGCTACCTCGGGCGGTTTCGCCAGATCAATCTCTCGGTCGATGCACGGGCCTTTGTCGAGCGCATGAACAATCGTGTCTGGTTTTCGGCCCGCACGGTGGGGGCCTTTACGCCCAACGATGCGGTAAATCGCCCCGGCTCCCATATTCACGGCGTTGAGTACCAGTTCGACTGGCGCCCCTTCTCGGGCACCCGGCTGATGCTGGCCGAGGCGATTACACGTATAGCCTCGGGCGATGCAGCAGAGGAGCGCGAGGCCCCGGATCGCAACACATCCCTGACATGGCTGCAGCGACTGCCCGGCGACCTTGAATTCACCGCGATCTCCACCGCTACCACCCCTTTCAAGTGGGCGGGCGGCGGTGACCTGATCAATACGCCGCGCCGCCTCGATGTGCGCCTCGGCAAGCCGTTCACCTTCGGCGCGACCCGCGGCGAGGCGAGCATTACCGTACAGGCGATCAACGGCGGACATCAGGTCTACAAGCTGAACCAGCGTTTCGATCGTCGCGCATTCGCGACCCTGCGGCTGGATTTCTGAACCATGCGGCGCCGGTTTTTCACCCTTCTCGCCACCGCCTGCCTATGTCTAATGACATATGGGTCAGCGTCGGCTGCGGGAGCGGTTTCGATCTGGGTGGCGCTGTCCGAAACCGGCGGCGCGCACGCCGAGGCGGCGGAGGCCCTGCGCGCGGAAGTCGAACAGGCGCAGCCCGGGCGCATCGAATGGCGCATCGCGCACTGGAGCCAGTTTTCCAGTTCGGTGCCGGAGCCGCACTGGATCGTCGCCGTCGGCACCGCTGCGCAACGCGGCATGCAGGAGTTGTTTGCCGGCGACCCCACGCCGCCGCCTTTGCTGGCGATTCTGGTGCCGCGTCTCGCCTTCGAGCGGATCGCCGATCCCGCGCGTTTGCGCGGCGGCTCCCTGTCTGCCGTATTTCTTGACCAGCCGCCGGCGCGCCAGCTGGAGTTGATCCGACTCGCGCTGCCCGCCGTGCGCAATGTCGGGATACTCGTCAGCGCGGAATCGAAAGCGCATGGGTCGGGCCTGGAGAAGGCGGCCAGGGAGCGTGGCATGCGCCTCGCAACTTCGCTGGTGGGACAGGAGGGATTGTTCCCCGCCTTGCAGTCGCTGCTGGCTGAAGTCGAGGTGCTGCTGGCGCTGCCCGATCCTGCCGTGTTCAACAGCCAGTCCGCCGCCAACATCCTGACCGCGGCCTACCGTCGACAAGTGCCGCTGGTCGGCTTTTCTCCCGCCTACGTCAAGGCCGGCGCCCTGCTGGCCCTGTATTCGACTCCGGCTCAGGTCGGCACGCGAGGCGGCGAGGTGCTGCGGCAGACACTGCCCGGCAAGCCCCTGCCGCCCCCGCAGTGGCCGCGCGAGTTTGCCGTGGCCGTGAATCAGGATGTGGCCCGCTCCCTGGGGTTTGCACTGGATCAGTCGCAGCTCGGCGAACAAATGCGGCAAAGGGAGCGGCCATGAAAATGACCCTGCGCAAGCGCATGCTGCTGGTGGCCCTGTTGCCGGCGACGCTGGTGGCGGTGCTGCTGACGGCCGTTTTCCTGTTGCATGCGATCGACAATCTCGAACAGGGGTTGCGCACCCGGGGCGCGGCGATTTCGCGGCAAATGGCCACCGCCGCCGAATACGGCATCTTTTCCGGACAGCGTGCCGGCCTTTCGCTGCTGACCGGGTCGGCGCTGCGCATCGATCCGGATGTGCGCGGTGCGGCGATCATCGATGAGCGCGGCGCCATCATGGCGAGCAGCGGCGATCTGAATCCGGGCAGCTGGCCGGCATTCGAGCGAATCGAGGGTCGCCGCCAGGGACAGGACGTGCTGTTGTTCGTCGAACCGGTGATGCGCCGGAGCGAGCCGGTGGATGACATCTACGCCGGTACCGAAGCCAGACCCGGGGCGGAACCGAAGGTCATCGGCCATGTCGTCGTCGAATTGTCGCTGGAGGAGATTACCGGCAGGGGCAAGCGGCACATTGCCGCCGGTGTCCTTATCGCCATGCTCGGCGCAGCACTGGGCGGTTGGCTGGCACACCGCATCGCGCGCGCGGTGACCGATCCCTTGCTGGAAGCCAACGAAGTGGTCGCCCGCATCGGCAAGGGCGATCTGGCGGCGCGCATGACGGCGGAGTCGGCCGGCCCCTTGCAGCCTCTGGCGGCGGGCATCAATGACATGGCCGAGCGCATCGGCGTGACGCAGGAAGACCTGCGGGCGCGAGTCGCCGAGGCAACCCGCGACTTGATGCGGGAGAAGGACGCGGCAGAGCACGCCACCATCGCCAAATCACATTTTCTCGCCGCGGCCAGTCACGACCTGCGGCAGCCCCTGCATGCGCTCGGGCTGTTCGTCTCGGGACTGGCGCAGTCGGAAGTGGCCAGGCATGAGCCGCGGCTCGTCGCGCAAATCCAGACGGCGGTGGATACGCTGCAGAACCTGCTGGACGCCATCCTCGACATTTCGCGGCTGGACGGCGGCAACATCGTTCCGGAGATCGGCAGCTTTTCACTCGGCGCCATGCTGGACCGGCTGACCCGCGATCTTTCGCTGCTGGCCGAACAAAAGGGCCTGCAACTCAAGGTGAGGCCGGCGCAGGTCTGGGTGCACAGCGACCCGAAGATCGTCGAGCGCATCCTGCTCAATCTGGTCGGCAATGCCTTGCGCTACACCCAGGCCGGTGGTGTGCTGGTGAGCTGCCGCCGCCGGCGCGACACCGTGCTGGTCGAAGTCTGGGATACCGGCGAGGGAATTCCGGAACACGCGCGCGAGGAAATCTTCGAGGATTATGTGCAACTGGGCAACCCCGAGCGCGATCGGGACAAAGGGCTCGGCCTCGGCCTGGCGATATGTCGTCGTCTTGCCGACCTGCTGGGGATTCAGCTCGGTGTGCGTTCGCGGCGGGGGCGAGGCTCGGTGTTCTGGATCGAACTGCCCGTGGCGCAAGCGGAGGCGCTTGGCGGCGTGCCGCCTGGCGAGCTTCCCCAGGCCCAGCAGGCGGTTGATGCCGCTCGCATAGCGGGAACCGTGCTGGTGGTGGAGGGCGACGCGCTGGTGCGCGCGGGCATGGAGCAGGCGATCGTCAGCTGGGGAGGAAGCGTGGTGCTGGCGGCCACTCGCGAGGAGGCCTTGCACCGCTGCCGCGAGCTCGACCATCCGCCGGATCTGACGATCTGCAATCTGCGCCTGCCGGGCGCGATTGGCGGCATCGAGCTGGTGCAGGAGTTGCAGCGCGAGTTCGGCCAGATGGCCGTGCTGCTGGTCAGCGCCGATGTCAGCGAAGAAGCCCAGGCGGCGGCGCGTGCCGCCGGCTTCGCCCTGCTCAAGGAGCCGGTGCCGCCGGGCCGCCTGCGCGCGGCATTGCGGCACTTGCTCGCCGTGAAAGCCTAGCGCCCCAGGCGGCGGCAAAGCTCCAATGTGAGCCCCGCCTGATTCATCGAGTAAAAATGCAAACCCGGCGCGCCGCGTTCGAGCAGGCGCTGGCAGAGCTCGGTCACCACATCGAGGCCGAAGGCGCGGATCGAGTCCGCATCGTCGCCGAAGCTCTCGAACTTGCGCCGCATCCAGCGCGGGATTTCGGCGCCGCAGGCGTCGGAAAAGCGCGCCAGCTTCGAAAAACTGGCGATCGGCATGATGCCCGGCACGATCGGCACGGCAACCCCGAGTGCCCGCGCTTCCGCAACGAAATGCTCGTAGGCGTCCGTATTGTAGAAATACTGGGTGATGGCCGAGCTGGCGCCGGCATCGACCTTGCGCTTGAAATTCAGCAGGTCTTCGCGCGGGCTTTTGGCCTGCGGATGCCATTCCGGATAAGCCGCCACCTCGATGTGAAACCGGTCGCCGGTCTCACTGCGGATGAATGCCACCAGTTCGTTGGCATAGCGGAACTCGCCGGCATCGGCCATGCCCGAAGGCAGATCGCCGCGCAAGGCGACGATGCGGCGGATGCCGTTCTCGATGAAGATGGCCAGCAGTTCGCGGATGCCCTCCTTCGTCGAACCGATGCAGGACAGGTGCGGCGCGGCGTTGTGGCCTTCGGCGGCGATTTCCATCACCGTCGCCAGCGTGCGCTCGCGCGTCGAACCGCCGGCGCCGTAAGTGACGGAAAAGAACTCGGGCTTCAGCACCGCGAGCCGGCTGCGCGTCGTGCGCAGCTTCTCCATGCCCTCGCCGGTTTGCGGCGGAAAAAACTCGATGGATAGTTCAAAGGTCATTCGGGTTTCCTCGATACGTGTCCCGCGCTGCGCTCATGAACGGCGCGAACCCAGAAGCAGTCGTGTCAGCGCCCATGAGATCACGCTGTACACCACCGAGCCGAGGACGCCGTTCCAGATCCCGGCTACCACGAAGCCTTCGAGCAGCCACGCCGCCAACAGGAACATCATGCCGTTGATGACGAAGATGAACAGCCCCAAGGTCAGCAGCGTGACCGGCAGCGTCAACAACAGCAGCACGGGCCGGATCACCGCATTGATCAGGCCCAGCACCACCGCCACCGCCAGGGCCGTCGAAAAACTCGCGACATGAATCCCCGGCAGCAGGTAGGGCAAGGCCAGCAGGGCAAGGGCATTGATCAGCCAGACTGCGAGCAGGCGCATGACAATCTCCCAAAGATTCAATGATATACCCGTCACCCCGGCGGAAGCCGGGGTCCAGGTCGTCTATTTCACTGGATTCCGGCCTTCGCCGGAATGACGGATTTTGGGTCAATCAGTGCTTCGCTAACTGTTGAACGACGCGGTTCCCAAGCTTAGTAGCGGTACTGGTCTGCCTTGTACGGGCCGTTTTTCGGCACGCCGATGTAGGCGGCCTGCTCGTCCGTCAGTTCCGACAGTTGCGCATTCAGTTTCTTCAACTGCAGGCGCGCCACTTTCTCGTCGAGGTGCTTGGGCAGGGTGTAGACGCCCACCGGGTAGTCGGCATTGCGCGTGAACAGCTCGATCTGCGCAATCGTCTGGTTGGCGAACGACGACGACATCACGTAGCTCGGGTGGCCCGTGCCGCAACCCAGATTCACCAGGCGGCCCTTGGCCAGCAGGATGATGCGCTTGCCGTCCGGGAAGATCACGTGGTCGACCTGCGGCTTGATTTCCTCCCACGTGTATTTCTCGAGCGAGGCGACGTTGATCTCGGAATCGAAATGGCCGATGTTGCAGACGATGGCCTGATCCTTCATCTTCGCCATGTGGCCGTGGTCGATCACATGCACGTTGCCGGTGCAGGTGACGAAAATGTCGGCCTTGTCGGCGGCGTAGTCCATGGTCACGACGCGGTAGCCTTCCATCGCCGCCTGCAGCGCGCAGATCGGATCGATTTCCGTGACCCATACCTGCGCCGACAGCGCGCGCATGGCCTGGGCCGAACCCTTGCCGACGTCGCCGTAGCCGGCGATCAGCGCGACCTTGCCGGCGATCATGACGTCGGTGGCGCGCTTGATGCCGTCCACCAGCGATTCGCGGCAGCCATAGAGGTTGTCGAACTTCGACTTGGTCACGGAATCATTGACGTTGATCGCGGGAATCTTCAGTTCGCCGCGCTCGTGCATCTGGTACAGGCGATGCACGCCGGTGGTGGTCTCTTCCGTGACGCCCTTGATCTTGGCCAGGCGGGTCGAGTACCAGGTCTTGTCCTTGGCCAGCTTGGCCTTGATGGAGGCGAACAGTACGGTGGCTTCCTCGCTGTCCGGCTTGTCCAGCACCGAGATGTCCTTTTCGGCGCGGCTGCCCAGATGCAGCAGCAGGGTCGCGTCGCCGCCGTCGTCGAGGATCATGTTGGAATAGCCGTTATCGGGCCATTCGAAAATGCGGTGGGTGTAATCCCAGTAATCGACCAGCGACTCGCCCTTCACGGCGAACACGGCCACGCCGTCGGCGGCGATGGCGGCGGCGGCGTGATCCTGGGTCGAGAAGATGTTGCAGGAGGCCCAGCGCACTTCGGCACCCAGCGCGGTCAGCGTCTCGATCAGCACCGCGGTCTGGATCGTCATGTGCAGGCTGCCGGTGATGCGTGCGCCCTTGAGCGGCTGGCTCTTGGCGAACTCGTCGCGGATGGCCATGAGGCCCGGCATCTCGGTCTCGGCGATGCGGATTTCCTTGCGGCCCCAGTCGGCCAGGCCGAGGTCGGCGATTACGTAATCTTTTTTGTCAGTCACGGCGTTCATGAAAGCTCCTTGAACTGTGACCGGGAGGGAGGCGAACTCACCCTGCCCGGTACGGGTTAGGTGAGCGCAGTTTGAAAATTGTCCGAGCCTGGGGGGTAAGTGAAAACTACCCTTGCAGCGCTCCTCGGAAGCCAACCATTATATCTGTTTCGCGCAATTGCGTTGCGCACTGCCGCAAATCCATCTATAATCGCCGTTCTCTGACGCGGGGTGGAGCAGTCTGGCAGCTCGTCGGGCTCATAACCCGAAGGTCGCAGGTTCAAATCCTGCCCCCGCAACCAACAAATTCAAGGGCTTGTCTTCGGACAGGCCTTTGTCTTTTGGTGGCCCCGTAGCTACAACGTAGCCGCAGCACCGAGAGCAGAATCCAACCGCGCAGCCGCAACCGCCAAGCTCTCCGGCGCAAGATGGGCATACCGCTCCACCATCGCCCCGGTACGCCACCCACCCAAGCGCTGAAGCTCATGAGTCGGTGTGCCCGCCTGTCGCTGCCAGGTCGCCCAGGTATGCCTCAGATCGTGCCAACGGAAGTCCTTGATGCCTGCACGTTCTAACGCAGCCTTCCAAGCCTTCGTATTGACCCAATTGATGGGCTTCCCTCGATAGGTAAACACCCTTATGGGATGCTTTCCTATCTGCCGTTCGATGCAGGCAATCGCCGTAACATTCAAAGGTACTGAAATAGGCCTTCGGTTCTTTGACTCCGTCCCCTTAACCCAAGCGTGACGCAGTTCAAGATTTACCTGTTCCCATTCCAGCCCTAGAACGTTGCCCTGACGAAGACCTGTTGCCAGTGCGAATAAAGCAAGTTCGCGCTGATGTTCCGGCAATTGCGCGAGCAAGCACCTCGCCTGCTCTTGCGTGAGCGACCTTTCGCGGATGTTCGTTACTTTAAAGAGCCTGACTTTTGGGGCTCGCTCAATCCATTCCCATTCGTCACGTGCTCGAAGCAGAATAGACCGCACCAGCTCCAGATACCGATTGACCGTGGCCTTGGACACTTCCTTCAGTCTTGCTGATCTAACGCGCTCGATCACATCCTGCGTGATCTGATCCAGCATCAAATCGCCAAGGTAGGGATGAAGCCAGATCAGCTTCTTCTTGTCTTCCTTGTGCGTTGCCTTCTCTGAAGTCTCTTCCAGCCAGCGAACAACCGCCTCACGCCAAG
>JBAZOF010000021.1:0-20309 GCA_041648855.1 Sulfuritalea sp.
TCTGCCTGATCGACTTCGATCATTTCAAGAACATCAATGATGCCCACGGCCACAAGACCGGCGATGCCCTGCTGGTCAAACTGGCGCACGTGATCAAGAACAACCTGAACGAAGGCGACACGCTGGCTCGCTGGAGCGGCGACGAATTCGTGATCCTGCTGCCGGAACTGGCCAGAGCGGATTTCGCGCGTCAAATAGCGCAGCGGCTGGTCGATGCCATGCACCAGACTTTTGAACTGGATGGGCTGGCGGTCAACATCACCTGCAGCATGGGGGTCGCGCTCTATCCCGATGACGGCAAGGAAGTCGGCGCGCTGCTGGCGCAGGCAGACCGCGCCATGTTCCATGCCAAATCACAGGGACGCAATAATTTCCAGATGTTCTGCGACATGGCGGAGAAAGGCTTGGGCAAGACCGAATTCGACACCCAGTCGCGCCTGGCACAGGCGATTCGCGACAAGCGCATCGCGGTATGGTTTCAGCCTCTGGTCGCGGCCCGTCCGCACAGGAATGGCGGAGTGCGCCTGGCGGGGGTCGAGGCGCTGGCGCGCTGGCATGACGAAAAAGCAGGCTGGATATCGCCGGCCGTATTCATAACGATGGCGGAGAGCCTCGGACTGATCGGCGAGCTCGGAGGTCTGGTGCGACGCCAGGCCCTGGAGCAGTTCCGGCAATGGCGCAAAGTGCATCCCAGGCTTCATCTCGCGCTCAACATTTCCAAGCGCCAGTTGTTCGCGGCGAATTTCATCGACGCACTGAAGGAGGACATGCAGTTCTACGGCGTTCCTCATACCGCAGTGACGCTCGAAATCACCGAATCAGTGGCGATGATGGATGTCGAGTTCGCCGAGGAGCGCCTGAGGCAGCTCTCGGCCGCCGGCTTCACGCTGTCCATCGACGACTTCGGCACCGGCTACGCCTCGCTTTCGCAGTTGCATGAGCTGCCGGTCGGCGAACTGAAAATCGACATCTCGTTCATTCGTCGCATTCACACCCCGGAAGGCCTGCGCATGGTGCAAGCGATCCTCAGCATGGCCCAAGCCCTGGAACTGCGCACGGTCGCGGAAGGCATCGAGGACGAAAACACCGCCGTCATCCTGCGCAAGCTCGGCGTGGATCTGCTGCAGGGATACCATCTCGGGCGCCCCTGCACGGCGGACGAATTCATCGCCCTGCCGCTGTTCAATTCCGCGGCGCCCGAACTGCACAGCGCGTAGTTGCGTGGTACAGCGGAAACGCCCCAGTGTTACCAGGGCATCAGTCGAGCTCGACCAGACCGCCCGCCGTGCGAATGTAGGCCAGCAGTTGCGGCGCTTCATCGACGGCGCAGGCGTGCACATCCAGCCGTGACGCCAGATCGACGGCCGCCAGCGCGGTCCTGATGCGCTCTGGCTGCGAATGAAAGCCTTCCAGCTTCATCAGGCGGCAGCCGCGATCGGGCAGCCTCGACGCCGGATGAAACGGCACATCCCATTGAATCAGGGTCGGCAGCAAACCGTCGCCGGGCAGGTGGCCGTCGGGCGGCACGGTGATGCGCCAGCGATAATCGCCGCGCTCCATGGGCAGGATGTCGCCCGGATCTTCGGTGCTGACCGCTGCGTCGCGCACAATGTCGTCGCTGCGCGCCACCCAGTGGATCAGTCGCGGCCGGTCTGCCGGCAGCGACTCCTGCCGATCCAGCGCAAACCAGCGCGGCCGCGCGGGCGGCGGCGCCTGCGGGTCGATCGCGATCAGTTCCAGGTAGAAGCCTTCGCCCAGATGCAGCAGACGATTGTGGGTGCCCATGCCGCTGTGGCAGCCGCCTTGCTCGAGCGTGACACCGAGGCGACGCTCCAGCCACGCCGTGCCGCGATCGAGGTCGCGCGCGGCGAGGACGAGGTGATCGGGTACCGCCATGCAGCTCAGGTTTTTGGCTTCAGATGGACGTGGCCGTGGGACCGGCCGACCGGCGTATAGCCGTGATGATGTTCGCGCCCGGAATCGATCTCGACGTCGATCAGGTTGAGCTGGCCGTGCCGCACGCCGCGCTCGGCGATCAGCGCGTCCGAAAAGTCGCGCACGGCAGCGGTCGGCCCGCGCAGGATCACGCTTTCGAGGCAGTTCTCGTGATCGAGATGGGCATGCAGCGTCGCCACCGTAAGATCGTGCTGGCCATGCTGCAGGGCGGTGAGCCGTTCGGCCAGGTCGCGCTCATGGTGGTTATAGACATAGGACAGGCTGGCGACGCAATGCGTTGCCTCGCCGCGCTTTTGCCGCGCTTGTTCAAGATGCGCGCGCAGCAGATCGCGCACGGCTTCGGACCGGTTCTTGTAGCCCCGCTCGGCGATCAGCCGGTCGAATTCCGCGGCCAGATCAGCGTCCAGGGAAATCGTGATCCGTTCCATCTCAGGACTTTCCGCTCATTTCCAGAACCTGCTCGACCACGCCGCCGCGCTTGAGGAATTCCAGCCGGTGCTCGCGATCCATGCGGACGACGCGGTCCAGATAATCGAGATTGCGGTCTATCGATTCCATGTAGAAGTCCCTGTCGTCGTCCCGCTCCCGGCCGAAATGCTTTTTCAAATGCGCCGAGAGGCCGTTCAGATCCTTGTCGAGACGGGTCTTGGTCATGCGATAGAACGTGGCCGTGCCTTCGAGCAGCTCGTGCACATTGCCGAAGCCGCCCATCTGCGCCTCCTCGAACTCGAAATAGAGGAAGAGCAGGCGCTCGATGTACTCGCGATTGGCCATCTGCCCGATCAGATCGGCCGTGGCGGTAGCGAAGGCCGCACGCTGCTGTTGCAGGTTGTCGAACTTCACCCAGTCGGGGTGCTTGCGGTGATCGGTAAGCATGATCACCTTGACCGTGGTTTCGAGCAGGTCCGGCGGCAGGCCGGCCAGATGTTTTCTGGCAAAGTCCACGCCGCGCAGCACATGGCTGCCGGTGAACTGCGCGCCGGTGCCGCTGGCCTCTTCGTCGCTCATCAGGTAGCCGATGTCGTGCAACAGGGCGCCGATCAGCGCGGCATCGATGTGATCGGGATCCAGCCCCTGACCGGCCAGATGCAGGCCGTGCAGCATGCGCGCCGCACACAGCACGACTTCGTTGGTGTGGACTCGATTGTGATACAGCGTCTTCAGCTTCTGGTAGCCCGCCAACCGGCCGTCGAAGGCGCGATCCACCAGGGCGAAGGCATCGACGATCCGCCTCAGATCATGGTCCGGTGCAAAAGCCAGGACAATCCTGCAGACCTCCGCCGCCACCTCTCCGGTATCGCGGGTATTGCCAAGCGCAGTAAAGGGGCTGTCGTAGGTCATATCTTGCGTTGCGCAAGGTCCGTATGCTTGAGGCTAAATCCTAGCAGAGCGCCATCCGAAAATAGCGGCTGGCCGGAAAAAAGGCCTGTTGATCCGGCGGTTCGCTCGACATCGGGCGCAACGGCCATCATCAAAATGTTGACCCAGATTAAACCGCCGCAACCCGGGCGCGTTATGCTGCATCGCACACGCAATGCACCAAGCATCTTCTCCAGGGGATCTTGCCATGTCAGATACCGATAAGATCGACGCCGTCATAGACCACCATCGTCGCGACGGCACGCGCCTGATGCAGATCCTGCGCGAGATTCAGGAGCAGCTCGGCTGGCTCTCGCCGGCGACGCTGACCCGAGTGGCCGAGGCGGTCGGCTGGCCGCGCGCCATGGTAAGCGGCACTGCCTCCTTTTACAGCTTCTTCCACACCCGGCCGCGCGGCAAGTATTGCGTGCTCTGGTCCGACAACATCACCGATCGCATGCTGGGCAATGCCGATCTGATGGACGCCATGTGCAAGAAGCTCTGGCTGGAGCCCGGCCGCGTTTCGGAAGACGGCCTGGTCAGCGTGAACACCACTTCCTGCACCGGCATGGGCGACCAGGGCCCGGCGCTGCTGGTGAACTACCGTGCCATTACACGCATGACGCCGTCCCGCGTCGGCGAGATGGTCGGCCTGATCCGCAACCAGACGCCCGTCGCCGAGTGGCCCGCCGAATGGTTCGCCGTCGACGACAACATCCGTCGCAAGGACATCCTGCTCGCTCACGACCTCGTTCCTGGTCAGGCGCTGTCCGCCGCGCTGGAGCGCGGCCCGGAAAAGATGCTGGCCGAGATCAAGGGCGCGAGGCTGCGCGGACGCGGCGGCGCCGGCTTTTCGACCGGCCTCAAATGGGAGGCCTGCCGCAATGCCGACGGCAGCGGGGCCAATCCCGCGCATTACGTCGTCTGCAATGCCGACGAAGGCGAGCCCGGCACCTTCAAGGATCGCGTGCTGCTGACCTCGTATGCCGACCTGGTGTTCGAGGGCATGAGCATCGCCGGCCTGGTGGTCGGCGCGAAGAAAGGCCTGCTCTATCTGCGCGGCGAGTACCGCTACCTGCTCGAACCTCTGGAGTCGGCGCTGGCGGCACGGCGCGAAGCCAATCTTCTGGGGAAGAACATCCTCGGCAGCGACTTCGAGTTTGATATCGAAATCCATCTCGGCGCCGGCGCCTACATCTGCGGCGAAGAATCCGCCCTGATCGAATCGCTGGAGGGCAAGCCGGGCCGGCCGCGCATCCGGCCGCCCTTCCCTGTCACCAACGGCTATCTCGCCCAGCCGACCACGGTCAATAACGTCGAAACGCTCGCCGCCTCCTGCCTGATCGCCGCCCACGGCAGCGAATGGTATGCGCAGCACGGCACCGATAAATCGACCGGCACCAAGCTCCTGTCGGTCAGCGGCGACTGCGAGCGCCCCGGCATCTACGAGTACCCCTACGGCGTCACCGTGCGCCAGGTTCTGGAAGACTGCGGCGCCACAGATTCGCAGGCCGTGCAGAATTCAGGCCCGTCCGGCGTCTGCGTGGCGGAAGCGGAGTTCGGCCGCAGGATCGCCTTCGAGGACCTGCCCACGGCCGGTGCCTTCATGGTCTTCGACGAAACCCGCGACATGTTCGAGGTGGCGCGCAACTTCGCCCACTTCTTCGCCCACGAGTCCTGCGGCTTCTGCACCCCCTGCCGGGTCGGCACGACCCTGGTGCGCAACATGATGGACAAGATCGCGCGCCAGCACGGTTCGCCCTACGACATCGACGAACTGTTCAAGCTGCATCGCCTGATGCAGGGCGCCAGCCACTGCGGGCTGGGCAACAGCGCCTGCAATCCGGTGTTCGACACCCTGAACAAGTTCCGTCCCGCCTACGAGCGCCGGCTCCAGTCGCTCGACTACGAACCGGCCTTCGATCTCGACGCCGCCCTGTCGCAGGCGCGACAGATGACCGGTCGCGACGATGCCGCCGCGCACTTTGCAGCGAACTCGCAAGACGAGGCAAAAGCATGAACCAGACCAATACCTTTCAGCTCGACGGCGAAGAAATTCCCTTCACGCCGGGACAAACCATCATCCAGGCGGCAACCGCGCACGGCACCTACATTCCCCACCTGTGCTGGCACCCCGATTTCAGCCCCTACGGCTCTTGCAAGCTGTGCACGGTCAAGGTCACTGGCCGCTTCGGCTCTTCGTGCACCATCGAAGCCCAGGCCGGCATGGAGGTCGAGAACCGCACCGCCGAGCTCGACGACAAGCGTCGCACGCTGCTGCAGATGTTCTTCGTCGAAGGCAACCACTTCTGCCCGTCGTGCGAGAAAAGCGGCGGCTGCACCCTGCAGGCGACAGCCTACGAACTGAAGATGATGTCGCCGCACTTCGACATGTTCTATCCCGACCGCCCGGTCGATGCGTCGCATCCCGACATCCTGCTCGATTTCAACCGCTGCATCATGTGCGGACTGTGCGTCGCCGCGTCGCGCGAGATCGATGGCAAGAACGTCTTCGCCATGGGCGGGCGCGGCCTCCTGGGCCGGCGGGTGCACATCAGCAGCGAGAGCGGCAAGTTGGCCGATACCGACTTCGCCGTCACCGACCGTGCTGCGAGCATTTGCCCGGTGGGCGTGATCCTGCGCAAACGCAAGGGCTTCGCCGTGCCGATCGGCGAGCGCAAGTACGATCTCGCGCCGATCAGCGAGCACGTCACGGAGAAAGCGCCATGAACGCCCCGATGCCCCCGCCCAAAAAGCTGCGTGTCGCCACCACCAGCCTCGCCGGCTGTTTCGGTTGCCACATGTCCTTCCTCGACATCGACGAGCGTCTGCTGAAGCTGCTCGACCTGATCGAATTCGACCGCTCGCCGATCACCGACATCAAGCATTGCGGACCCTGCGACCTGGGCATCATCGAAGGCGGGATCTGCAATGCAGAGAACGTGCATGTGCTGCGCGAATTCCGCAAGAACTGCAAGATCATCCTCGCGCTGGGCGCCTGCGCGATCAACGGCGGTCTGCCGGCGCAGCGCAACCACCTCGACCTGCGCGACGTGCTGGAAGAGGTGTACCAGACCGAACACCTGCTCGGGCGCGGCGGCATTCCCAACGATCCGGAACTACCCCTGCCGCTCAACAAGGTGCACCCGATCCATGAGGTCGTGAAGGTCGACTACTTCCTCCCCGGCTGCCCGCCGTCCGCCGATGCGATCTGGAAGTTGCTGACCGATCTGCTGGCCGGGCGCACGCCGACACTCGGCCACGGCCTGCTCCATTACGACTGATTTACGACCAAGTTACCACCGAGACCGCCATGAGCTTCGAACTCGAAACTGCCATCTCCCCCGACAAGCTGCGTCGCGTCGCCATCGATCCTGTGTCGCGGGTCGAGGGCCACGGCAAGGTTACGATCCTGCTCGACGACGACAACAAGGTGCACCAGGTGCGCCTGCACATCGTCGAATTCCGCGGCTTCGAAAAATTCATCCAGGGCCGCCCCTACTGGGAAGTGCCGGTCATGGTGCAACGCCTGTGCGGCATCTGTCCGGTCTCGCATCATCTGGCGGCGTCGAAGGCGCTGGACATGATGATGGGCGTGAAGCAGCTGACGCCGACGGCGGAGAAGGTTCGCCGCCTGATGCATTACGGCCAGATCCTGCAATCCCACGCGCTGCACTTCTTCCATCTCGCCTCGCCCGACCTGCTGTTCGGCTTCGGCTCCGACGTCGCCGCACGCAATGTCGTCGGCGTCATCGGCGCGCATCCGGAAATCGCCAAAAAGGGCGTGCTGCTGAGGAAATTCGGCCAGGAGATCATCCGCATGACGGCCGGCAAGCGCGTGCATGGCACCGGCTCGGTTCCCGGCGGGGTGAACAAGTCCCTCGCGCCCGACGATCGGGCGGAACTGCTCAAGGACATCTACCAGATGGTGGCGTGGAGCCGCGAGGCCGTCGGCATGATCCGCAACCTGTTCGAACAGAACCTCGCCGAGTACAACGAATTCGGCCGCTTCCCCTCCGCCGGCATGTGCATGGTTCGCGCCGATGGCGCCATGGATCTCTATCACGGCGGCCTGCGCGCACGCGACATCGACGGCAACACGCTGTTCGACCATTTCAACTATGGCCGCTACTGGGAGGTCATCGAAGAGGACGTGAAGCCATGGTCCTACATGAAGTTCCCCTTCTTCAAGTCATTGGGACCGGACGATGGCTCCTACCGCGTCGGGCCGCTTTCCCGCGTCACCCTTTGCGACAGCATCCCGACGCCGCTGGCCGACAAGGAGCGCGAGGAATTCATGGCCTTCGACGGCGGCAGCGTCACCGGCGCGACGCTCGGCTATCACTGGGCGCGCATGATCGAGATGCTGCATGCGGCGGAGAGCATCAAGGATCTGCTGCACGATGACGACATCAGCGGCCACGACCTGATGGCCACCGGCCAGCGCCAGGAACGGGGCGTCGGCGTCATCGAAGCGCCGCGCGGCACGCTGATCCACCACTATCGCGTCGATGAAAACGACCTGGTGATTCGCGCCAACCTGATCGTGTCGACCACGCACAACAACCATGCGATGAACACCGCCGTGCGCGAAGTGGCGAAGAAATACCTCAACGGCCGCGAAATCACCGAAGGGCTGCTCAACCACATCGAGGTCGCGATCCGCGCCTTCGACCCCTGCCTCTCCTGCGCCACGCACGCGCTGGGCCAGATGCCGCTCGAAGTCGCCATAGTCGGCGCTGACGGTACGGTGATCGACGAGGCCACGCGCGACCATCGCGGCCTCACGCACGAAATTAGCGGTATACGCAGCATCCCTTGACCCCGCCCCTGCTTTACCACGGAGAACAACAGATGAAAAAGCTGCTCGTAGCATTGTTCGTTTTGTGCGCCGCCGTCCAGGCCCAGGCGCAGGACAAGACCCAACTCGACAAGGCCAAGGCCGAGGGCAAGGCTTCGTTCTACGCCAACATCACCGCGGTCGAGCCGATCATCAAGGCGTTCACGACCGACACCGGCGTCACGGGTGAATACACGCGGATTTCGACATCGAAGTTCGTCGCCACCATGATCACGGAGTTCGAAGCCGGCAAGCTGATGGCCGACGTGGTGCAGGCGCCGCTGCCGGTGCTCGATCTGCTCAAGGACAAGGGCGTGCTCGCGAGCTATCGTTCCCCCGCCGCCGCGGGATATCCCGACTGGACCAAGAAAGACGACAAGGTCCAGATCTTCGGCATCGAGTACGTGGCCCTGATCTACAACAAGGAAAAGGTGAAGGCGGCCGATGCGCCCAAGCGCTACGAGGATCTGGCGCTGCCGAAGTGGAAGGACAAGATCGTCATGCCCAACCCGGCCAACCACGCCACGACCATTTCCTGGCTGATCGGGCTGAAGGAGAACATCTTCAAGACCGAAGCCGAGTGGCGGACCTTCCTGCAGGGCCTCGCCGCCAACAAGCCGATGTTCGTCGCCTCCTTCGGCCCGACCCCGGCGCCGATCGAAAGCGGCGAGAAGCTGATCGCCATTTCGATGCCCAAGTACATCGTCACCAAGGCGCCGGCTCCGCTCGATTGGGCGCGGGTGTCGCAACCGCTGATGGGCACGCCGCGCGCCATCGCCGTGGCATCGAAGGCGCCGCATCCGGCCGCGGCGCGCGCCTTCGTCGATTACTGGCTGTCGAAGAAATCCATGGAAATGCTGGCAAAAGACGTCGGCGAATACGTGCTGGCACCCGGCATCTACCCGCCCATCGACGGCATCAAGGACGCCAAGGTGATCGCCATCCGTGAACTGTCGGACGCGGAGATCCAGAAGTGGGGCGCCGAGTTCAAGAAAATCTTCGACGTGAAATAGCCCTTGCGGCATGCGTCGAACCCGCCGCCCGCCCCGATTCGGCGGGCGGTTTTTTGTCGATTTTCGGGCGCAGCGGCGAATCGCTGCCCGCACTGAAGGCCTTCCGGGACATAGACCATGGAAATCCGCATCCGCGGCGTCAGCAAGTTTTACTACTCCGACGGCAAGACCATCAAGGCGCTGGATGACGTCAACCTGACCATCCCGTCCAACAAGATCTTCACCCTGCTCGGCCCCAGCGGCAGCGGCAAGACCACGCTGCTGCGCTGCATCGTCGGGCTCGAAACGCCCGATATCGGGGAAATCAGCATCGGCGACGAGGTGGTGTGGTCGAAGGACAAGAACATCTCCGTGCCGCCGGAGAAGCGCGGCCTCGGCATGGTGTTCCAGACCTACGCGATCTGGCCGCACATGAATGTTTTCGACAACGTGGCCTACCCGCTGCAGGTGCGCAACGTTCCGAAGGACGAGATCCGCAAGCGGGTCGCCGAGACCCTGCGCTTCGTGCAGATGGAGGGTTTCGAGCGGAGGCCGGCCACCAAGCTCTCCGGCGGACAGCAGCAGCGCGTCGCGCTGGCGCGCGCGCTGGTGGCCGCGCCCAAGGTCATCCTGTTCGACGAGCCGCTGAGCAACCTCGACGCCAAACTGCGAGAGGAAACGCGCAAGGAATTGCGCGCCTTCCTCGGCAAGCTGCAGATCACCGCGATCTATGTGACCCACGACCGCGTCGAGGCGCTCGCGCTGTCGGATTCGATCGCCGTGATGCGCGCCGGGCAGATCGTCGAAATCGGCACGCCGCAGAAAATCTACTTCGATGCCGACCACCGCTTCGTCGCCGACTTCATCGGCCGCGCCAACCTGGTCAAGGCCACGGTCATCGCCGAAGAAGGCGGCTGCACCGTCGTCGATTCGGGGCTGGGCAGGATAGTCTGCCAGCACCGCGACATTCCCATCGGCAGCGAGGCCACGCTGTGCATCCGGCCGGAGTTCATCCGCATCGTCAGCGGCGCGGCGCCGGCCGCCGGCAACCTCATCAACGGCCGCATCGAGTCGCTAGTGTTCGTCGGCGAGGCCTACGAGGCGGAGATCGCCGTCGGCGACGAGCACCTGCTCGCCAGGACCGATCCGGACGCAAAGCTGAAGGAAGGCGACGCCGTGAGCTTCACACTGGACCCCGCGCACTGCCTGCTGGTCGCGATCTGAGATGGATGGTGGCAATGGATAATGCGCGCACCCGGCTGACCTGGCTGCTGATAGCGATCGTCGGCGCGCTGACGGTATGCCCGGTGGTGATGCTGGTGCTCGGCAGCTTTTCCGAGGGGCTGACCGCATTCGGCCACTTCACCGTGGACAAGTATGTCGCGGCCTATACCGATCCGGGATTCTTCGAGGTGATGGTCAACACAGCCATCTTCGTGCTGGCGTCGTCGCTGCTGTCCACGGTGCTGGCCATCTTCCTCGCCTACCTCAACACCCGCACCGACATTCCCTTCAAGGGCCTGTTCGGGGTCATCTCGATCGTGCCGATGATGATCCCGCATCTGCTGTTCGCGGTGAGCTGGGCCCTGCTGCTCAATCCCTCGAACGGGCTGCTCAACCTCGGGCTGAAGGAAGCGTTTGCGCTGGACAGCGCGCCGCTCAACATCTACTCGATGTGGGGCATGATCCTCGTGGAAGGCCTGCTCGACCTGCCGATCGCCTACCTGATCATCGCGCCGGCCATGGCGTCCTTCGACGTGGCGCTGGAAGAGTCGTCGCGCGTGTGCGGCGCCGGCACCTGGCGCACGCTGCTCAGGATCACCCTGCCGGTGTTGCGGCCGGCCATCCTCGCCGCCTTCATCCTCGGCGTGGTGCGCAGCCTGGCCTCCTTTGCCGTGCCCTCGGTGATCGGCATGCCCGGTCGCGTCCATGTGCTGGCCACCTACCTGTACGAAATGATCGCCACGGGCTTCGCCACCGACTACGGCAAGGCCGCTGCCGTCGGCATGAGCGTGCTGGTGGCCTCGGTCACCCTGATCATCGTCTATCGGGCGCTGACGGCGGAGAGCGAAAAATTCGTCACCATCTCCAGCCGCGGTTTCCGGCCCTCCGTGATCGAGCTCGGCAATGCCCGCATGCCGCTGTTCGGCCTCGTCGCGCTGCTGTCCTTCGTGCTGATCGTGCTGCCGGTGGCGGTGCTGATCTACACCTCGCTGGTGCCCTACTCGATGGTGCCCAGCGCGAAAGCCTTCTCGATGATGAGCCTGAAGCACTGGACCGACGTACTCAACGACCCGATTTCGCTGCTCTCGCTGAAGAACAGCCTGTTCCTGGCGGTGGTCGGAGCGACACTGGGCGTGATCCTCTCGGTTTTCGTCGCCTATGTCATCGTCAAGGTGAAGACGCGGGCTGCCGGGGTGCTCGAATCGCTGAGCTATCTCTCGTTCTCCTTCCCCGGCATCGTGATCGGCGTCGGCTTCATGTGGTTCTTCGTGCAGACGCCCCTCTACGCGACCATCTGGGCGCTGCTGCTGGGCTACATCGCCACCTACCTGCCCTACGGCATCCGCCCGATGTCCAGCGCCTTCATCCAGATCCACAGCCACCTGGAAGAGTCGTCGCTGGTATGCGGCGCGAGCCCGCTGACGACCATGCGCCGCATCATCGTGCCGCTGCTGATTCCGGGCATCGTCTCGGGCTGGATACTGATGGCGTCGATGTTCGTCCGCGAACTGACGCTGTCGGTCGTGCTCTCGCGCCCCGGCACCGAAGTTCTCGCAGTGCAGATCCTGCGCTTCTCCGAGGACGGGCTGTGGGGCAAGCTTTCGGCGCTGGGCATCGTCATGATCCTGATCTCGACCACGCTGGTGGTCATGGCGACGCTGGTCGGCAACCGCTTCAAGGCGGTCCAGGGGTAGCACGGCCATGACCGCGCCTGTGCTCATTTTCGGCTGGGGCAACCCCTCGCGCGGCGACGATGCGCTGGGGCCGCTGTTCGTCGAGCAAATCATCGCGCTGGCCGCGAGGCACCCGGAATGGGGCGAAGTCGACTGCCTGACCGATTTCCAGTTGCAGGTGGAACACGCGCTCGACCTGCAAGGCCGCCGCCGCGTGCTCTTCGTCGACGCCAGCCTCGATGCGCCGGCGCCCTTCTCGGTCAAACCCCTCGAACCGGCGCGAGACGCAAGCTTCACCACCCACGCGATGACGCCCGAGGCGGTGATGCACGTTTACGTCGAATTGCATGACGAGGCTCCTCCGCCATGCACCCTGCTCGCGATCCGCGGCGAAGGCTTCGAACTCGGCGAGGAAGTGTCACCCGCCGCCGCAAGCCATCTGGAAGCCGCGCTGGCGTGGGCAGAAACATGGCTTGCGGAGTGATTTGGCGCGCCCGAAATGAATGAATCGGGCAATGAACAGGGGCTGCCTCCGTATGCGGACTGAATCAGTTGTGCCCAGAAGAGACCTACAGATTTCTCGATAACTGACGCTCAACGCTCAGCTCATTTTGGCGGGATTTGAGACGGGCAGCAATGAAGCCTGATCGAAGCGGTCGTCCCAGTTGCCTACCGCCGTCTCGCCAGCGCCGATTCTTGACCTGCCCGGCGCCCTGCGCCAGGAAGGCAATGAACCGCCCCTGCCAACTCCGTCGCGGTTGAATTGCGCCAGGCGTTGTACATTCGCACTTTGACGCCAGCCTGCCCGTTATCCATACAAGCAAGGCGCGTTTCCCCAGACAGGGCTTCGTGCAGATACGCTATCCGAAATCCTTCTTCAAGCTGCTGTTCGTCGGCTTCATGCTGGCGGTGTTGCCGTTGCTGGTCGGCCTGCTCGGCAACATCCTGGCCATCGAGCGGCTGGCGGCGCAGAGCCAGCGCGCGGTCTATGACGCGGCGCGGATCGCCCATGCCAGCCGCGAGTTGAACGATACCGCGGCCTCGCTGGAACGCGCCGCGCAGCAAAGCACCGTGCTGCGCGACGCCGTGCTGTGGCAGGGCTATAACAGCTTGCGCGTGCGCTTTCGCGACGCCGGCAAGCGGTTGGCAGAGATGCCGCTGGAAGCGGAAATACGCAAGACGCTCGACGACCTGCTCCAAGGCGAAGCCGTGCTCCACGAAACCCTGACGCAGGCCGGGCCGATGGCCAAGGAAGCGGTGGCGACGGCCCGCCGCTACGCCGAAATCTCCACAGCGACTCGCAGCCTGCTGGAGCGTTCGAGCACCCTGATCGACCGCGAGGCCGAGGCCTTGCGCGAGCTGGCGGAGCAGACCGAGTCGCAGGCGCGCATGCAGTTGTTCGTGCTGTTTCCGCTGGCGATCTTCGTCGTGGCCGGCTTCACTTACCTGCTGGCGCGGCCGATCACCGAGTTGAACCAGGGCATCCGCGACTTGGGCGAGCGCCGCCTCGACAAGCGGATCGAGGTCACCGGGCCGGAAGACCTGGAGCAGCTCGGCCGCCAGCTCGACTGGCTGCGCCTGCGCCTGATCCAGTTGGAGGAACAGAAGAGCCGCTTCCTGCGCCATGTTTCGCACGAGTTGAAAACGCCGCTGACGATCCTGCGCGAAGGCTCGGAACTGCTGGCCGAAGAAGTGACCGGCGGGCTTTCGGCGCGGCAGCGCGAGATCGTGCATATACTCAGGCAGAACAGCCTCGAATTGCAGCGCCTGATCGAAACCCTGCTGCGCCACGGCGAGGTCGAATTCCACCTGGCGCCGGTCAAACTGCAGATGGTGAAGCCGGCCGAGATCATCGCCGCAATCGTCGAGCGGCACAAACTGGCATGTACGCCGCGGCGCATCCGGGTGAGCCTGAAGATGGAGGATTTCGCCATGCAAACCGATCCCGAACGCTTACGGGTGGCGCTCGATAACCTGCTGTCGAACGCCACCAAGTATTCCCCCGACGACGGCGAGATCGTCGTCACGACGAGAACAAAGGAAGCCTGGGCGATTTTTGAAGTGCTCGACCAGGGGCCGGGGGTGGCGCCGGCGGATCGCGAGCGCATCTTCGAGCCCTTTTACAAGGGCAGCGCGGACGCCGCCGGTGCGGTGCGCGGCAGCGGCCTCGGCCTGTCCATCGTGCGCGATCACGTGCTGGCGATGGGCGGTGATATCGCGGTCGGCGAAGGCCAGGGGCGCTTCACGGTGACGCTGCCGCTGGGCATATCATGAGCGCCACACGCCGCGTTGCGATCCTGCTTTGCAGCCTGTTGCTGCTGTCGATGCTGAGCAGTTGCGCGCTGCTCAAGCCGCCGCGCGAGGCCTACTGGCTCGACCCGCAGGGGCCGCGTCCGGGCAGCGATGCGGTATCGCTGCTGCACTATGCGGCCTATGCGAACCGCCTCGGCAGCAAGCAGCTCACCGAGGAAACCGAGCGCGTGCGCCTGGCCTGGACCGCCGAAAAGACAGATTTCCGGCTGCTGCAATACGCGCTGGCCTTGTCGGTACCCGGCGCCTCCACTGCGGATCATCGCCGCGCCCTGCAGTTGATCGATCCCCTGTTGCGGCCGGCGGATGGCCACGACAGCGAGTTGCAGGCGCTGGCATCATTGATGCGTGCGAATCTGGCGGAGCACCGCCGCCTCGAAGACGGCAGCCATTCCATGGCGCAAAAAGCGCGGGAAGAACAGCGGCGGGCCGAAGAACTGGAGCAAAAATTGGAAGCCCTGAAAGACATCGAAAAAAGCCTGCTTCCCCGCGGCAAGCCAGTGAGGCGTGGGAAATGAGCGACACCTCCGGCAAGATCCTGCTGGTCGACGACGACGCCGACCTGCTGCGCCTGATCGCGATCCGCCTCGAAGCCGCCGGCCATATCGTCGCCACGGCATCCAGCGGCGCCCAGGCGCTGGCGCAGATGGCCGTCGATCGGCCGCAACTGGTGGTCACCGACATGCGCATGCCCGGCATGGACGGCAACGCGCTGTTCGCCGCGGTGCGGGCCAGCTACCCAACCCTGCCGGTGATCATCCTGACCGCCCATGGCACCATTCCCGAGGCCGTGGCGGCGACGCATCGCGGCGTCTTCGGCTACCTGGCCAAGCCCTACGAGGCACGGGAACTGCTCGACCTGGTGGCCAGAGCCATCGAGATTTCCCCCGCGGCGCCCGGCAGCGGCCCCGATGCCGAGGCGTGGCACACGGACATCGTCACGCGCAATGCGGCCATGGCCGACCTGCTGGCGCAGGCGAAGCTGGTCGCCGCGGGCGATGCCAGCGTGCTGTTGCGCGGCGCCTCGGGCTCGGGCAAGGAGATGCTGGCGCAGGCCATCCACAAGGCCAGCGAACGCCGCGAGCGCCCCTTCATCGCGGTGAATTGCGGCGCCATCCCCGAGAACCTGCTCGAATCGGAGCTCTTCGGCTACGTCAAGGGCGCCTTCACCGGCGCCGCCCGCGACCAGCCCGGCCTGATCCGCGCCGCGCAGGGCGGCACCTTGTTCCTCGACGAAATCGGCGACATGCCGCTGCCGCTGCAGGTGAAGCTGCTGCGCGTGCTCGAAGAGCGCCAGGTGCGGCCGGTCGGCGCCACCGTCAGCACACCGGTCGATGTGCGCATCATCAGCGCCACGCACCGCGACCTCGAAGAAGAAATGGGCGCGGGACGCTTCCGCAGCGATCTCTATTACCGGCTCAACGTGGTCTCGCTGGCGATTCCCGACCTGGCCGGGCGGCGCGACGACATCCCCCTGCTGGCCAACCATTTCCTGCGCCAGCTGGCGCTCCGCTACCGCAAGGAGATCAACGGCTTCGCCCCGGAGGCCACGGAGTTACTGATCCGCGCTCCCTGGCCGGGCAATGTGCGGCAGTTGCTGAACGTGGTCGAGCAGGCCGTGGCGCTGACCACCGGCCCCATCGTGACGCTGGCCCTGGTGCAGAAGTCCATCAGCGAACTGGGCGAGATCCTGCCCTTCGACGAGGCCCGTCGCAGCTTCGAAAGCGACTACCTGATCCGCCTGCTGAAAATGACGGGCGGCAATGTCACGCAGGCCGCCAAACTGGCCCAGCGCAACCGCACCGACTTCTACAAGCTGTTGCAGCGCCACGCCCTCGATCCCGCGCTGTTCAAGTAAGCGTCGCCATTCGGCGACTGCAATAAACCCGCACTTTCAGGCAGTTGCCTCCGGGCACCGGATTCCTGTCGCCATTTGGCGACGGCTGCGGCCCCCTCCCATGCGCCTGAATATCTCCCAAGCCACTGATTAACAAGGATTCGCTCGCCTGGCACGGCGGTTGCGAATATCCGGTCAGGCATCGATTCGGGATGCGGCAAACAAAGGAGAACAGCAATGAAAGTCCAATCGACGGCACGGGTGGCCCTCCTGCTCATGCTGCCGTGGCTGGCGGCCTGCAACAGCAATCCGAGCCGGCAGGACATCGGCATGATGAGCGGCGCGGTCGTCGGCGGCATCGTGGGTTCCACCGTCACGGGCGGCAGCACCGTGGGTACCGTCGGCGGTGCCGCCGCCGGCAGCTACATCGGCAACCGGATTGCCAAGGAGATGAAATAGCCATGAATGCCACCACCATCGAGTCGCTGGAGCGCCCGGCGGAAACGCGGCCGACACGACCCAAACTGCTGTATCCGACCCTGGTCATCGCCGCGATTTCCGTCACGCTGTTCAGCCTGCTCGGCATCGCCGCCTTGACCGGCGTCATGCCTGCCGCCAATTCCAATCCCCAGCAGGGAACGCCGACCAACGGCAAATCCGCCGCGGCGGTGCAGGCGCCCGCCACCAAGGCGCGTGCCGCAGCAACCGCGGCCTGCTCCAATTGCGGCAAGGTTGAATCGGTTACCAGCGTCGAGCGTCCGGCCGGCACCACCGGAGTCGGCGCCGTGGCCGGTGGCCTGACCGGGGCCCTGTTGGGCAACCAGATCGGGCGCGGCGACGGTCGCGCCGTGATGACCATCGCGGGTGGCGCAGGCGGCGCCTACCTGGGCAACAAGATCGAACAAAACAGCCGCCGCAGCACTGCCTACAAGATCGTCGTGCGCATGGATAACGGCAGCCTGCGCACGGTCTACCAGACCGAGTCACCCAACGTCGTGATCGGCGGTCCGGTGCAGATCGTCGGCAACACCGTGGTGGCGCGCTCATGATGGCGGCCGGCACGAACTCGTCGGGCCGCCTGCTGGCGATCTGCGGCGCCGCCCTGCTGTTGGGCGGCTGCGAAGCGATGGCGATCACCGCTTTTGGCGTCGGCGCCGCCACCGGCGTCACCCAGACCCTCAACGGCCGCGCCTACCGGACGTTCACCGCGCCGGTGGGCGACGTCAAACAGGCCACCCTGGCCGCCCTGAACCGAATGGGCATCAAGGTGATATCGAGCAAACGCGCGGGGAACGAGGAAGTCATTCTCGCCCGCGCCACCGACCGCGAAATCGAGATCACCCTGGAAGTACTGAGTCCGAATTCGACGCGCATGCGTTCGGTGACGACGCAAGGGATGGTCTACGACAGCGCGACCTCGCTGGAGATCGTCCTGCAGACCGAGCGTCGCATGATCAATGGATAAGGAGAGCGAAGCCATGAAAACCCGCACCCTGCGGTTCCTCGCGGTCAGCGCAATCTATTTTTCCCTGAATCCGGCGCTTGCCGCAGAGATGGTCGGCGGCACAACGGCTGCCGCCAGCGCTAGCGTACCGGCAAGCCGGATCGCCAGCCGATTCGAGGCCCTGGCCGGTTCCCCTGAAAACGCCGCGAGCCTGGTTGCCGGGCTTCGTACAGGAGGCGCCATCACTCTGTCTTCGGCCGACTCGACGAGTGGTGTCCGCTTTACGCCGGCGACCACGCAAATGGGCTACGGCAACATTACCCGCGCGCTATCGCTGGCACAGCGCCAGCTAGCCGCGCAGGGTATCGCCGAACCGACGCCGGAGCAGTTGAATGCCGCGCTGAACGGCGGCACCCTGACCGCCATCGATGGCAGCGGCGCCAGTCGAACGGTCGAGATGGCCGGTGTCCTGCACCTGCGCAGCCAGGGCCTGGGCTGGGGTCAAATCGCCCATCGGCTTGCCGTGGGCCCCGGCAACCGCCCGCCAACGACGACAGCGGTGGCCGCCACAACGACACAAGGCCGCATCGACCTGCCGGGCGGCAGCCATCGCCATGGTGCCGTGGTCGCCGGCGACGGCAGTCTCATGCACGGTCGCATACCGGGATTTTCCGGGCCGGCCCAGGGCCGCGGCACGAGCCGGATCAACGCCAGCGCAAGTAGCCACGCCGGCCGCCCGCCCTTCGTCGCCGGTAGCTCTTCCCTGAACATGGGCAGTCACGGCAAAAACGTCGCCGGGATGAGAGGGAAAGGCCGCCTGTAAATCTGCCGAAGCCCGGGCGGATGGCATGCACCGCCGGGCGAGTTCCACGCAAGCAAGGAGATCGCCATGTTCCAGATGAACAAACAGCTGTTCAACCAGTGCTGGCCCGCCATCGCGGCGCAAATCCTGGCGGCGACGGACGACGGACAACGCGACGCCGCCGCCGCGCCGGCGTCGTCGCGAACGGCGGCCGCCGAAGCAGGATATGTCCTTGGCGTCGCCATGGGCTACGCCTTGCGCATCGACCAGGTGTCCTCCAGTGCGCCGGTCAGCGTATCCGTTCCGGGCTGGCACGCAGCCTCCTGCGGCGGGCTGAACTGGCCACAAATCGTGCCGCCAAGCTTGCCACCGGTCGGCACTGATGCCACGGCGCGGACCGGCCAGGCGCGACCGGCACCTTGAACCGTTGGCGATCATCCGCCAGCCGTCGAGGCAGGCTCGCGATAGCGCACATCGGACAGCAGGCGGCCCAGTTCCTTCCTGACCACGGCGTAGCACTCGCAGGCGCGCGCCTCCAGTCCGGCCCGGTCAAGCACCGAAATGTGGCCGCGGCGGTAACTGATGACACCGGCGCGTTGCAGATTGCCGGCCGCCTCGGTGATGCCTTCGCGCCGCACGCCGAGCATGCTGGCCACCAGTTCCTGGGTCATCACCAGTTCGTTGGACGGCAGCCGGTCCAGCGTCAGCAACAGCCAGCGGCATAGTTGCTGTTCCACCGAATGGTGCCGGTTGCAGGCTGCCGTCTGCGCCATCTGGGTGATCAGCGCCTGGGTGTAGCGCAGCAGCAGGCGCTGCAGCAGGCCGGCGCGATTGAATTCCTGCAGCAGCACGCGGCGCTCCAGCCGCCAGGCCTGGCCCGCGGTCTGCACCACGGCCGAGCTCGACGTGGTGTTGCCGCCCATGAACAGCGAAATGCCGACCACGCCCTCGTTGCCCACCCCGGCGGTCTCGGCCGAGGCGCCGGACTCCATCACGTAGTGCAGCGAAACGATGGCCGTGGTGGGGAAATAGGCGTGCTGCAACTGCCCGTCGGGCTCGTACAGCATCTTGCCCAGCGGCAGCGGCACCAGTTCCAGATGCGCGGCCAGCGCCTCCAACTCCGCCGCGGGCAGTGCGGCGAGCAGGTGGTTCTGGCTCGGACTGGAGGGCGGCGCAATCGCCATGGCCTAGTTCTTCGCCGTCAGTTCCACGCCGATGCCGCGGTAACCGATGAAGCGGCTCGACTGGTTGAACATCGGCTCGCCGCTGACGCGGAACTGCTGCCGCGAGCCGTCGGCATTGACGCGGCTGAAGACGAAATCGAGGAAGGGCTGGCGGGCGGCAATTCTTTCCTGCAGCAAGGCCCGCTCCGCCTCGTTCCAGCCCGCCTCCCGAACATCGCCGGCACCCTCCGCCAGTGCCCCGACACGGATGCCGAGCATTTCCAGCACCGGGCCGGAAACCCGGGTGAAATTGCCGTTCTCGTCCTGCTCCCAGTACCAGTCCGAGGCCAGCTCCGTCAGGCTGCGAAAGCGGGCTTCGCTCTCGCGCAGCTCGGCGGTGCGTTCCTGCACCGTCTGTTCCAGTTCCCTGCTGTAATTCTCCAGCTTCCTGTACAGCAGGCGCACTTCGAGCATGTTGCGCACGCGCGCCTTGACTTCGACCAGGTCGAAGGGTTTGCTGATGAAATCCCTGGCGCCCGCCTGCAGGGCGCGCAGCTTGTGGCCGGGCTGGGCGGTAACGACGAGCACCGGCAGGTAGCCGTCCGACGCGTTGGTCTTGAGTGCTTCCATGACCTCGAATCCGTCCATGCCGGGCATCTGCAGGTCGAGCAGGATCAGGTCGTAGGCGTTCTTCCGATGCAGCGCGCAG